>JBOHBL010000363.1:0-7408 GCA_050698295.1 Rubrobacteraceae bacterium
AGCGACGCCGCAGAGACCTCCTTTGCCTACGACGAGAGAAACCGCCCCGTCGAAGAGAGCTTCCCAACCGGGCAAACACTCTTCTCCTACGACACCGCTAGCCGCATGACCTCTGTCACCGGCAGCCCGGGAGCCACAAACTACTCCTACGACGCTCGAAGTTTGCTCACGAACGTCTCCTATCCTAATGGGACCGAAGAATCTTACAGCAACCCGGAAGCTCCGGTTAGGGCCGCGAGTCCTCCTACGAAGACGATGAAGACGGTCGTCAGGACCGCGAGCGCGTACACCGAGAACCGCACCCCGCCATCGCCGACCGGCTTTCTTCCCTCCGCCGCCGGCTCTTCGAGGAACATGTTCTTCACGATGCCGAAGTAGTACGGCAGCGAGAGGACGCTGTTCATGACGAGCGCGCCAACGGCGGCGTACACGAGCATGGAACCCGACTGCGCTCCGGCGAGTATGACCCACGCCTTCCCGAAGAAACCGGAGAACGGCGGAATGCCGACGAGCGCGGCCATGAACGCGCCCATGCACAACGCGAGCGCGGGCTGAGTTTTGAACAATCCGTTGTAGCTCTTGGCGTCCTCGCCGACGAGGTCTATGACGAAGAAGGCTCCGAGGTTCATCACGGCGTAGGCAGCCGAGTAGATGAGGACGGCCTGGACTCCCGCTTCCCGGCCGCCGCCCTGTATCGCGGCGAAGGCGACGAGGATGTAGCCGGAGTGCGCCACCGAGCTGTAGGCGAGCATCCGCCGTACGTTGCGCTGGCGGAGCGCGGAGAGGTTCCCGACGAACATCGAGAGGATCGCGAACACCGCTATAACCGCCGCCCACGTGGCGGTGGCTCCGGGGAGCACCTCGACGAGGATGCGAAGGAGTACCGCGAACGTCGCCGCTTTGGGGGCTACGGAGAGGAAAGCCGCCGCGCTCGTCGGCGCCCCCTGATAAGCGTCCGGCGTCCAGAAGTGGAACGGCGCCGCGGACAGTTTGAACGCGAAGCCGCTCACCGCGAGCCCGATGCCCACGAGACCGACCGGGGTCAAATCGCCGGAGAACGTTTCGGCCACGTCGGCGAGGTTCGCCGAACCGGCTACGCCGTAGATCAGGACGAGCCCGTACAAAAGCACCGAAGACGCTATGACGCCGGTGATGAGGTATTTCATCCCGCCTTCCGAACTCTCGCGGCGGCTCCGGTCGAAGGCGACCATCGCGTACGAGGGAATCGTCGCGAGTTCCAGAGCGAGGAAGATGCCGAAGAGGTCCCGCATCGAAACCAGGAGCATCGCCCCCACGACGACGGAGAGTATGAGCGTCATGTATTCGGGGGAGTCTCCGGTGCGTCCGGCCCACCTCGCGGCGGCGATGATGGTGAAGAGCGCCGTTCCGCTAACGATGAGCTTGAAGAACAGCGCGAAGTTGTCCACCACGTATCCGTCCCCGAAGAAACTGCCGTTGAATCCGGTCGCGAGAAGTATCGCCGCGCTTCCGAAGATCGCCAGCGAGCCGAGGGCCGCCAGACCGGCGACGAGTCCTCCGCTCCTCTCCCCGGCGAAGACGCCGCCCAGGAGGACCGTGATCAGGAACACCGTAGCGATAAGTTCCGGGATGAGCCCCACGATAGCTTCTCCGGTAACGGGCAAGAGCTAACCCCCTATCGCGGCCAGCACCGCTTCGACCGCCGGCCGCTGCACGCTCACGAGCAAAGCCGGGAATATTCCGATGATCAAAAGCAAGAACGCAAGCGGCGTCACCGCCGCCATCTCGACCGGATCGGCGTCGGTGATCCGCTCATAAGCCGGGTTAGTCACAGGCCCGAACATCACCCGCGCCAGCATGTACAGCAAATACATCGCCGAAAGTATTATGCCGAGAGCGGCCAATGCTCCCTGCACGGGGAACGCCTCGTACCCGCCCATGATGCTCATGAACTCAGAGGCGAAGACCGCGAGGAAAGGCAACCCCATCGCCGCGAGCGCCCCCAGAGCGAGGTACCCCGTCGCCCACGGCATTCGGGTGGCGAGCCCTCCGAGCTCGTCTATCCGCCGCGTCCCGGTCTTCGCCGCGATGATCCCGACGAGAACGAAGAGCATCGCCGAATACAACCCGTGCGTCACCTGCTGGAGTACGGCTCCGTTGTACCCGACCGCGTTCGTCGCCGCCGCTCCGACGAGGATGAAGCCCAGAGTCCCGATGGACGAATACGCGATGAGCGCCTTCAAGTCCGGCTGGAGGAACGCCACGAACGAGCCGTAGATGATGTTGACGACGCCGAGGACGGCGAGCCAGGGTAAAAACGGGGCGACTCCCTGCGGGAGCAATGGGATCGCGATGCTGATGATCCCAAACGTCCCGAGCTTCGGCATGATCCCGGACAAAACCACGTTAGTCGAAGTCGGACTCGATACGTACACGTCCAGCAGCCAGTTGTGCAGCGGCACCGCCGGCACTTTCACCAGAAGTCCGAAGAGGATCGGGGCGACGATGGCTATTTGCGCCGCCGTCCCGAGCGAGCCTCCGCCCTGCAATTCCGGTATCGAGAAAGTCCCGCCGAGGACGCCGAGGGCGAGGAAGCCCGCGAGCATCGCCGTGGAACCGAGGAAGGTGTAGATGAAGAACTTGATCGCCGCCGGACGGCGGTTCTCGTCGCCCCAGATGCCAACCATCAGATACATCGGGATGAGCGTCAGCTCGAAGAAGATGTAGAAAAGCACCAGGTCTTCGGCGGCGAAGACGCCGAGCATCCCGACCTCCGCGACGAAGAGGAGCGCGAAGTACGTCGAAACGTTCTCCCGGATGTCCCACGAAGCGACGACCGCGATGAGCGTCAAAAGAGCCGTCAGGAAGAACATCCCGAACCCGAGGCCGTCGAGGCCGACGCGGTAACCGATGTCGAGCGATGCGATCCAGGTAAGGTCCTGCGAAAGCGCCGCGTTTCCGAGGCTGTCTCCGAAAGCGAAGTAGATGTACGTCACGAGGAGCAGCGGCACGGCGGCGACGCCGAGGGCGGCGTAGCGAACCGTTCGTTCGTCGTCGCGCAGCAGAGAGACCAGGACTGCGCCCAGCAGCGGGATAAAGATGGTTGCGGTCGTGATCACAGTCTGGCCCCCACGAACAGAGTTACGATGGTTATCACGGCGATGACGGCGGCGACCAGGAACGCATACTGCGCCCCCGCGATGATCGCAAACACCAAAACCCCCGCCAAAATGAACAGCGCATAGTTCTGAACCCCGCCGGTCTGAACCTTCCTGAGCAAATCTCCGACCCTGGAGACTCCGCCGCCGAACCCGCTGCCGAGCCCCCGCCCGATGACCCGCCGGTCAAAAGACCGAACCGCCGAGGCGAGCCCCTTCGACCCGTTCACGAAAACGGCGCCGTAAATCGCATCGAAGTACCAACCCTTGTCGAGGAAGGTATGCGCCGGCGAAAGCCTTTGCGCCATCGAAGTCGCTGTGGACGGACTGCGGACGTACATGAAGTACGCCAGCCCGATCCCCGCGAGCCCGACGAGTACCGAGACCGCCGCAAGCGGAATGCTGAACCCATGCGGCTCGACCCCGAGCGAGCTTTCGAGCGTGTTCGCCGCGAACCCGCTCGGCGCGACGAAGCTTCCGAAAAAGTCCGGAACCGGGATGCCGGTCCCATCCGGGATGCCGACCCAGCCGCTCACGACCGCGAGAAATGCGAGTAGCGTCATCGGCAACGTCATCACGCCGGGCGACTCGACGGCGTTTCTGGCGGCTTCCGTTCGGGACTCGCCGAAGAACGCCATGAAGATCGCCCGGAAAATATAGAAGGCGGTCAAAAACACCGTGAGCAACGCCATCCCGAAGAGGACGTAGTAGTGCTCCTCTGCGGTGAAGGCGACGATGGCGTCCTTCGACCAGAAACCGGCGAGGGGGAAGATCCCCGCAAGAGACAATCCCGCTATAACCATCGTCCAGAACGTGATCGGCATCCGGCTCCTCAACCCGCCCATGTCCGTCAAACTGTAGCTGCTCATCGCGTGGATGATGCTGCCGGCGCACAGGAAGAGGAGCGCCTTGAAAAATGCGTGGTTGTAGAGGTGGAACATGCTCGCCGAGAACGCCCCGACCCCGAGCGCGAGCATCATGTACCCGAGCTGCGAAACCGTCGAATAAGCGATCACGCGCTTGATGTCATTCTTGACCAATGCCATCGTCGCGGCCATCAGCGCGGTGAAACCGCCGATGTACGCCACCGTGAGCATCGCCGTCGGGCTCTGGACGAAGATGTCGTATGTGCGGGCCACCAGGTACACGCCCGCCGCGACCATCGTGGCGGCGTGGATGAGGGCGGAGACCGGCGTCGGGCCTTCCATCGCGTCCGGGAGCCACACGTGCAGCGGGAACTGCGCCGACTTCCCGATCGCGCCGACGAAGACGAGGATGATCGCCGTCGTCAAAACCGAGCCGGCTATGAAACCTGACTGAGCGGCGGTCGCGATGCCGTCGAAGCTCGTCGTGCCGGTCGCGCGCCAGAACATGATGATGCCGACGAAGAGCGCCGCGTCGCCGATTCGGGTGACGATGAACGCTTTCTGAGCCGCGTCCCTCGCCGAAGGCTTCTCGAACCAGTGGCCGACGAGGAGGTAGGAGCAAAGTCCGACGAGTTCCCAGAAGATATACAGTTCGATGAAGTTCGAGGCGACGACGAGCCCGAGCATCGAGGCGGTGAACAGGTTCAGGACGGCGTAGTACCAGGCGAAGCGCGAGTCGCCCTCCATAAACCCGCCCGAATACAGCTGGATCATGAGGCTCACGAACGAGACCACGACGAGCATCACGGCGGACAGTCCATCCACGTAGACGCCCATCGAGAACGAGCCGCCCGCCCCGAGGTCGATCCAGGTGACCGCGAACTCTATCGGCGCTCCGCCGCTCGCCACCTGAAACAGCGCGAACACCGAGAACACCAGCGAGAACACCATCCCGAAGATGGCGACGTACTGGGCGTTCTCTTTCAAAACTCTTCCGAAAAGGGCCAGCGCGAAAAACACCAGGAACGGGATGATCGGGATGGCCGCGACTACGAGTTGTTGGCCGACGCTCTGCATTTACACGGCCACCTTTCTAGCCCCTCATGGAGTTCACTTCGTCGATGTTGACCGTCCGGCGAGAGCGGAAGATGGCGAGCACTATCGCCAGCCCGACCGCGACCTCGGCGGCGGCGATGGCGATGATGAGCACCGCGTAGCTCGCTCCCGCTCCATTCGCCTGTGGCAAAAAGTCCGAGAACGCCACGAGCGTGAGGTTCACGGCGTTTATCATGATCTCCACGCACATGAACACGACCACGGCGTTGCGCCGGATGAGCGCGCCCCAAGCCCCGATGGCGAACATGACCGCCGCGACGACGAGGAACGCTTCGAGCGGTATCTGCGAGTTGAGGACCTGCGCGACCTGCTGCGCCGGCTCCGGCAAAGGCGGCATTATTCCCTCACCTCGCTCTCGGTCTCGATGTCGCTCTCCTTGCGGCGGCTGATGACGATGGCCGCCACGACCGCGACGAGCAGAAGCACCGAAGCCACCTCGAAAAGGAGCGAGAATATTTCGTTCCCCGAACTCACGCCGAGCAGGGTCTCACCGAAGGCCGCGACGTCCCGCTGTCCCTGTCCGGCTTCGGTCTGTCCCCAGTCCTCGGCGATGAGGATGTACGAGAGGAAGGCTCCGACGCCGACGGCCACGGCGAGTCCGGCCCACACCTGCTTGTTCACTATCGTGGAAAAGCTGCGGACCTGCGGGCGCTGGGTGAACATGATGCCGAAGAGGATAACAACCGTCACGGCTCCGACGTAGATCAGGACCTGAAACGCCGCGAGCGCGGGGGCCGAGAGCATCACGAAAAACCCCGCGACCCCCAGAAACGACCCGCTCATGAACAACGCCGAATGCACCACGTTCCGGCTGAGCACTACTCCCAGGGCCGAGACCAGCATCATCCCGGCCAGAAACCCGAATATTATCGTCAAGCCGCTTCGTCTCCGGTTCTGGGGCGCTCCACCGTCTTGGGAGCTTTTTTCCCGGTTGGCTTTTTCTTCTTTTTGACGGCGGGCTTGGGGTCCACCGTCGGGTCCACCGGGCGCTCACCGAACTGACGCGCAAGCTCCAACCTGTTGTATGCCTGGGCCTCGAACTCTTCGGTGTGGTAGATGCAGTTCACCGGGCAGACCTCGACGCACAGCGAGCAGTACATGCAGCGCGAGTCGTCGATGACGAAGCCGACGGGGTATGGTTTCGGTTTGCCCGAGCCGTCGGCGTCGCGTTTGGTCTGTTCGATGGAGATGCAGTGGTCCGGGCAGACGCGCATGCACTGGAGGCATGCGATGCAGCGGTCCATGTCCACCGTGAGCATGCCCCGGCTGCGCTCCGGCAAATTCCGTTTATATTCGGGGTACTGGCGTGTGATCTTGTTCCTGAAGAGGTTGCCGAGCGTGATGCTCATCCCCTTCAATATTCCCTGTCCTAGTTGCGGCATCTGAAATTCCTCTCTATCTGAACAGCCCGGGGAACACCAGCGTTATTCCCGCCGTCACGAACAGCCAGACGAGGGTCAGCGGCACGAGCACCTTCCACCCGAAGTCCATGAGCTGGTCCATGCGGAGGCGCGGGACGCTCCACCGGATCCACTGGAACGTGAACATTATGAGCGCCGTCTTTATGCCGAACCAGATCCAGTTGAACTGACCGAAATCCAGGAATGGAAGCGGCGGCTGCCAGCCCCCGAGAAAGAGCGTCACGGTGATACCGCTGATCAAGCCCATCCCGGCGAACTCGGCGGCCTGGATCAAAGCCCACGTCATCCCCGAGTACTCGATCATGTACCCGCCGACGATCTCGCTCTCACCTTCGGGCAAATCGAAGGGAACGCGCTTCGTCTCGGCGATCCCGGCAATATAAAACGTGATGAACATCGGGAACTGCAAAACGAAGTACCAGTTCCAAAACCCGCCTTCCTGCGCGTTGACGACATCGACGAGCGAAAGACTCCCGGTGAGCATCACGACGCCGAGGAGACTCAAAATAAGGGGGACTTCGTAGGAGATTATCTGCGCCGCCCCGCGAAGCGCGCCGAGCAGCGAGAAGTTCGACCGGCTCCCATACCCCGCCATGATAACGCCGAGAGCCCCGATGGAAGTCACCGCGACAAAGAACAGAATCGCCACGTTGATGTTCGCCACGACCGCATCGGGGGCGAACGGGATGACCAGCCAAACGGCGGCTATCGGGAGGAACATAGCGATGGGCGCGCCGAGGAAGATCCAGATATCCGCCTTCCCCGGCGAGACGTTCTCCTTCGCAAACAGCTTGATAATGTCCGCCAGCGGCTGGAGAAGTCCCCGAGGCCCAACACGATTCGGCCCGTACCGGAGCTGGATGTACGC
>JBOHBL010000364.1:0-2218 GCA_050698295.1 Rubrobacteraceae bacterium
GGCGAGCGCGAAGACAAAGTCCTCTTCATAGACGCGCGGCAGGTTTACCGTCAGCTCGATCGCGCTCACCGCGACTTCACCCCCGAGCAGATAGAGTTCCTCGCCAACATTGCCCGTCTCTACCGGGGCGAAAAACCCGAGACGACCAACGGCAGTCGCGAACTCATGCGAGAGCGTTTCCCGGATGGTGTCTATGCCGACGTGCCGGGGCTTTGCAAGGCGGCAACTATCGAGGAGATAGAAGAGCAGGGATGGAGCCTCAATCCCGGACGATACGTCGGGGTCGCCGCGAGGCCGGAGGAAGAGTTCGTCTTCGCCGAGCGGCTGGAGGAGTTGAATGAGGAATTCGAAGCCCTCAACGTCGAGGCGCGGGAGCTTGAGGAACGGATCTCTCGCAACGTGGCAAAATTACTGGAGGATCGCTAAATTTCGGCTAGGAGAGAGTGATGCACGCGATAAAGAAAAAGATAGTGACCGACGAGAACTCGCGTCCCGTGGCCGTGCAGATCGACTACAAGGACTGGCTGGAGATCGAAGGTATGCTGGAAGAGATTCGTAAGGCGGAAGAGTCCGAAGCAGGAAAGAGCAGGTTCAAGGATCTGTTGGAGAAAACAAGAGGCACCTGGAAACATGGAGATGGGCTGGAGTACCAGATCCGGCTTCGGGAGGAATGGGACGATAGGTAGTGGAGTTCCTGCTGGATTCCGTGATCCTCATAGATCACTTCAACGACATCACCGAAGCGACGGCATATCTCGCCGACGTCGAAAACAAAGCCGCGATTTCGGTGGTCACCCGAGCAGAGGTATTGACCGGTTTCGAGGCGGACTCTTCTGAAGAAATAGAGTTTCTGGATGAGTTTCCCTTGCTGGAGATCACGAAGCCCGTCGCCGACCTCACCGCGAGCCTCCGCCGCGAACACGGCTGGAAGCTGCCCGACGCCTTCCAGGCCGCCCTCGCTCGACACCACGACCTCAAACTGGCAACCCGAAACACCAGAGATTTCTCACCGGAAAGACACGGCTTCGTCGTGGTTCCTTACGCGCTGGGGACGGAGAATTGAGACCGTGTTCGAGAGATCCGGCAAAACCGCCACCGATGGTGGCGGAAATTGGCTATGAGAGACTCGCGCCATCGGTGCGAGAAACGGATCATCCTCACGTTCCGAAGCCAGAAAGCCAGCTTCCCGCGCCGGATCAGGTAGCGAAGTTGATGGGAGGGATGTCGGAGTGACAATAGCTACGGCAAGCACCTGGAAAAGAGCTTCCATAGGCGACATTATCTTGAATCTCTACGATGGTCCTCATGCGACTCCCAAACCCGTGTCGAATGGACCTGTATTTCTGGGTATCAAGAACATTACGGATGATGGCAGACTCGACTTGTCCGAAATTCGGCACATTTCCGAAGAAGAATTTCCCCGGTGGACCAGACGCGTGCTGCTCCAGCCTGGCGACATAGTGTTTACGTATGAGGCCACGCTGAATCGTTACGCCATCATTCCCGAAGGTTTCAGGGGCTGTTTGGGGCGCCGGCTCGCGTTAATCCGGCCTGATCCCCAAAAGGTCGATACGCGATTCTTGTTCTACTATTTCTTTGGAGACGACTGGCGTACGACGATCGCGAAGAACATGCTCTCCGGTTCGACGGTTGATCGCATTCCGCTCACTTCTTTTCCCGAGTTTGAGATCACCTTGCCTCCTCTCCCAACTCAGCGCAAGATCGCCTCGGTCCTCTCTGCCTACGACGACCTGATCGAGAACAACACGAGGCGCATCGAGATCCTCGAAGAGATGGCCCGCGCCATCTACCGCGAATGGTTCGTCCACTTCCGCTTCCCCGGCCACGAGAAGGTCGGGATGGTTGATTTCCCGCTCGGGAAGGTTCCGGAGGGGTGGGAAGTCAAGAAGCTCGGCGATGTAATGGAGTTAGCGTACGGAAAAGCTCTCAAGAAAGACAACCGTGTGCCGGGACCGATCCCTGTCTACGGCTCTGGCGGGGTAGTTGGCTATCACGATAAACACCTGGCCGAAGGCTCCGGCATTATCGTCGGGCGAAAGGGAAACGTGGGTAGCGTGTATTGGTCGGACTACGATTTCTTTCCAATCGATACCGTTTTCTACGTACAGACCGAAGTCTGCCTCCATTACGTCTACTACAACCTTCGTAGCCAGAACTTCATAAACAACGATGCGGCGGTGCCGGGTCTCAACAGAAA
>JBOHBL010000365.1:0-2364 GCA_050698295.1 Rubrobacteraceae bacterium
TTCGGCGACGGCATCATGAGCGCCATAAACTTCGACATGGACATCGAGCGCGTCGAAGACCCGGACGGCGACCGGGTGAGGATCACGTACGAGGGCAAATACCTTCCGTACGATTGGAAGAAGTGAATTAAGCATTTCAGCATCTCAGCCGATCAGCATCTCAGCTTTTTTGTTTTTTGCTGACAAGCTGAAACGCTGACAAGCTGAAAGGCTGAAACGCTGACAAGCGCGGAGCAAAGCGAAGCCGGACCGGTCGTCACTTCCGCTTCACGTCGAGCACGGTGATGTCGGTGTACTCCCGCAAACCATGCGCGGAGGACTCGACTCCGACCCCCGACTGCCGTATGCCCCCGAACGGCACGTGCGGGGAAAGGTGCGGATGGCGGTTTACCCACACGGTTCCGGCCCGCAGGCGTTCGGCGACCGAACTCGCGCGCTCGATGTCCGGCGACCATACGGACGCCCCGAGTCCGTATTCGCTGTCGTTGGCGCGTTGAACAGCCTCGTCGAGGTCGGTGTACGTCATGACCGGGAGGATCGGGCCGAATGGCTCCTCGTCCACGAGCCGCACTCCCTCGGCCACGCCCCGGACTATGGTGATCGGGAAGAACCACCCCGGCCCGTCGGGGATTTCGCTTTGATAGGCGACTTCCGCCCCGTTGGCGAGCGCGTCGTCGAGAAGCTCGCGTATGCGCGCGAGCTGCGTCGAATTTTGAACCGGGCCGGTGGTGGAGCCGTCTTCGAGTCCGTTGCCGACGCGCACGGTTTCGGCGACTTCGGCGAGGCGGGCGCACAACTCGTCGGCCATCTCCTCCGGCGCGTACAGCCGCTTGAGTCCGGCGCAAACCTGCCCGCAGTTCGAGAAGGCCGTCCAATAAAGAGGGTCGGACATGGCGTCGAGGTCGAAGTCGGGGAGGACGATGCCCGGATCGTTGCCCCCGAGCTCGAGGGTGAGGCGCTTCATTGTCGGCGCCGCGCTCGCCATGATCTCGCGCCCCGTCGCCACCGAACCGGTGAAGGATACTTTGGCGACATCCGGGTGCGTGGTGAGGCGGCGCCCCACGCCGTCGCCGCCGGAGACGATTTGAAGGACGCCCGGAGGAAGCACGTCGGCGAGGATCTCACCGAGGCGCAATGTCGCGACCGGGGTGAAGGGGGACGGCTTCACCACCACGGTGTTCCCCGCGACGAGGGCCGGGGCAATTTTCCACAAAGCCAAAAGCAGCGGATAGTTCCAAGCCGTGATCGCCGCGACCACCCCGAGGGGGACCCTCCGGATCTCGACATACTCGTCCTCATTATCCGCGACGACCTCCGGCGGGAGGGACATTTCGGCGTACGCCCGGCAATACGCGAGCGCGGCGTTTATCTCCGAGGTCGCATTCGAGAGCGGCTGTCCCTGCTCGCGGGTGAGAAGCTCGGCAAGCTTGGGAATGTTCTCCTCGACCCGCGACACCACTTCGAGAAGCGCTTTTTGCCGATCCCCCATCGGACGCGCCGCCCACTCCGGGAACGCTCCCGCGGCTCCGGCGACGGCCGCGTCGAGTTGCTCCGCAGAGCAGTCGGGGACGGTCCACGCAACTTCGCCGAGCGCGGGGTTGGCGACCTCGATGCCGGCTTCGGCTCCCACGCTCCGCCCGTCTATGGTCATCTTCGGTGAGGCGGTGTCGGTCGTCATTTTTCACTCCTTGTCGAGCCGAAGAGGATTTCCCATTGCTCGTCGGTATATTTGTACGATTTCGTTGCTTCGTCGCGCTGGTCGGGTATTTTCACCGTCGCCGAAGGCCGCGCCGAGACGCGCCCGCTCCACGCCTCGACCGCCGGATAGTCCGCGACCTCGATTCCCTGCCCCTTCGCCACCCTCACCCACGGAAAGCATGCGATGTCCGCGATGGAGAACTCTCCAGCGAGAAACTCCCTCTCGCCGAGGCCCTCGTCGAGAACACGATAAAGGCGGTCGGCCTCGCGCACGAAGCGGTCGCGGGCGTAAGAATCGGAGATCCCCCGGCTTTTCACGTGGCTCACGAAGTGCGAGGCCTGGCCGAGCATAGGCCCTTGGTTGGCGACCTGCCAATGCACCCAGCAAATCGCCCGCCACCTCTCGGCGGGGTCGGAGGGCAACAATTTCCCCGTCTTCTCGGCCAAATAATGAAGGATCGCCCCGGACTCGAAGAGCGTGATCGGCTCTCCGCCCGGCCCGTCGCGGTCCACTATGGCCGGAATCCTCCCGTTCGGGTTTATGCGCCGATACTCGGGCGTGTGCTGATCCCCGCTCCCGATGTCCACCCACCGGATCGAATATTCCAGCCCCGTCTCTTCGAGCGCCATGACGACCTTCCTTGCATTAGGGCTAGTGTAATAAAA
>JBOHBL010000366.1:0-2764 GCA_050698295.1 Rubrobacteraceae bacterium
CCGAACTCCTCGTCCGGCCCGATACCGTCCGCATAGACCTTTATGCGCTCGTAACGGTAGGAGTGGACCTCGACGAACTCCCTGGCCTCAGCCTCGTCGAGGTCCCCGACGGGATGCTCGCGCCTCATGTGGTCGAGGACCTCCCGGACCAACTCTTCCTCGTCGGCGGCCTCAAGGTGGCATCCACAATACAGCAGCGCTCGCATCTCGTCCTCCTTTCCCTTTCCCACGCGACTAAAATAGTGGAGGAGCGAAGAGAATTACGTATACTTCGATACAGAGTCCAGGCAAAAGAGCGAGTGTTCCGGAAAACTTAAAATAACGCAACATTTGTGGTACGGGAGCGTTCGGTTGCACGACGGCGACACGGAATTATTGCGTTTGATCCACCTCTTCGAACCGCTTTCGCGGCAGGAGATCGAGCGCGTCGCGGAGGGCATACCGGTGAAGGTCTTCGAGCGGGGACGCAACGTATACAACCCGGCTTATCGGGGGGACATCTTCTTCCTGCTCCTCCGGGGACGGGTGCGCGTCTACCGGGTGGAGGGCCGGCATGAAGTCACCTTCGCGATAGTCAGGGGCGGCGAGGTCTTCGGGGAGGCGGCCTTCGCGCCCCGGCGGCGCATGGGAGATTACGCGGAGGCGCTGGAGACCTCCAGGGTGGGGCTCATGCGCCGCGAAGCTCTCGCGCGGATCATCCGCCGATACCCGCAGGTGGGCGTCAAGGCCGTGGAGTTGTTCAGCGAACGTCTGTGCGCGGACCAGGAGAGGATCGTGAGCCTCAGTTGCAAAAAGGTCCCCTCCCGGCTGGCGGCCCTGATCCTCGACCTCGCCCGCGACGAGGGCGTCGAGACTCCCGAAGGACGCAATATACCCACGAGCAACTCGCCTCCATGATCGGCGCGAAGCGCGTCGCCGTCACGAGGGCCCTCGCCGAACTGCAAAAGTCCGGCGCCGTGACCCTCCGCCACCGACAAATATTCATAAAAGACACCGAGGCCCTCGAACGAAAGAGCAGGGAATAGTGCTTTCCACACATTATCCATCACTCACTACTCCCCGTTTTTATGCTAGTTTTTAGCGCATGGAAGACGACAAAATCCGTGTCAGATACGCCCCCTCTCCGACCGGCACGCTCCACGTCGGAGGGGTCAGGACCGCGCTCTTCAACTGGCTCTTCGCGAGGAAGAACGGTGGCGCTTTCGTGCTTCGCGTCGAGGATACGGATCTGGAGCGTTCGACAGAGGAATCCACCGAGCAGCTAAAAAGCTCGCTGCGTTGGATCGGCCTCGACTGGGACGAAGGCCCCGAAACCGGAGGCCCGCACGAACCGTACAGGCAGACCGAGCGGATGAGCCTGTATCGCGAAGCGGCGCAAAAGCTCGTCGGATCCGGCGCCGCCTACTACGACTTCGCCACGACGGAGGAACTCGTCGAACTTCGGGAGCGGGCCAGGAAAGAAGGACGCCCTCCCATTTATACCGGCGGCGAGTATCGAGACATGGACCCCGACGAAGCGTTGAAGAGGGTCCAGACCGGCGAGCCCCACACCGTCCGGTTCAAGACGCCGAGAGAGGGCGCGACGACCTTCGAGGATATGATCCGGGGCGAAATCTCCTTCGAGAACGCGAACATCGAAGACTTCGTCCTCATGAAGTCCACGAACACCCCGGCCTATAACTTCGCCGCCGCCGTGGACGACGCCGCGATGGAGATAACCCACGTCATCCGCGGCGACGACCACATCTCGAACACGCCGCGCCAGATCCTCATATACAAAGCCCTCGACCACCCCATCCCCCCCTTCGCCCACGTCCCGATGGTCCTCGGTCCCGACAGAAAGAAACTCTCCAAACGACACGGCGCCGTCAGCGTCGAGGAGTTCGCCGCGCAGGGGATATTGCCCGAAGCCCTCTTCAACTACCTCGCCCTCCTCGGGGCCGGCTACGCCCCCGACGAGGAAATATTCACCCCCGACGAACTTGCCTCCCGTTTCCGCATCGAGAAAGTCAGCGGCAACCCGGCCGTCTTCGACGAAACGAAGCTGCTGTCCATCAACGCTTTGTACATCCGAAGGAAAAGCCCCGAGGAACTCGCCATGCTCGCGGCCCCGATGCTCGCCGAGTCGGGTGTCGCAAGCGCGGACGAACTCGAACGCGACATGCCGCGCCTCACGCAAATTATGGAGCTGCTGCGCGAACGTCTCCAGCGCACCACCGACATTCCGGATGCGGTCGGCTACTTCTACGGCGAAAAGCTCGACTACGACCCGGACGAGTTCGAAAAACAATTCGGCAAAGAGTTCGTGAAAGAGAACTTCGGCGAGTTGGTCGAGAGACTCAAGAACCTGCCCGAGTGGAACGAGACGACGACCGAGGAGCGCATCCGGGGGTTCGCCGCCGAGAAGGAGAAAGGCGCGCGGCACCTCATCCACCCGGTTCGCTTCGCCGCCACGGGCCGTACCGTGAGCGCCGGTCTCTTCGAGACGCTGGAACTGCTCGGCAAAGAACGGAGCATCGCCCGCCTCGAAGCCGCGGCGCGAAAGATGCCTTCGTAACGGTCGGCGTCCTTTTGACGAAAGACCCTCCATCATCTAAACTCTCCTACGCCTCCGGCCCCATCGTCTAGAGGCCCAGGACATCGCCCTCTCACGGCGAAAACCGGGGTTCGAATCCCCGTGGGGTCACTCTGAAGCGGTTCGTCTTCGGCTCACCGCGCCGTTCGGCTTTTGTCTCTGGGGGTGCGGGCATCCTGCCCGCATGAG
>JBOHBL010000367.1:0-15841 GCA_050698295.1 Rubrobacteraceae bacterium
TGTCGGAAGACCCCCTGACGGCGTGCATGAAGTGCGACGCGCCGGTCAGAAAGGTCCTCCATCCAGTCGGCATCTCGTTCAAGGGCTCCGGCTTCTACTCCACCGACTACAGCGGCAAGACGAAGACAGCCGAGAAACCCGCGGACCTTTCGAAGAGCGACTCTTCCACGAGCGCCAACGGAGATTCGAACGGTGAGAAGAACGGCTCCGGCGAATCCTCCAAAAAGTCCGAGTCCTCCCCGGCCTCGAAGAAGGGCTAGAGCGCGACGCGGACGAACCGCAAAGCCGCCCCGCCGAAACTTCAGGCATCAGCAAACCGAGGGCGGAGAAGCTTCGCTCCGAAATACGGGGCCCGGTGGCATCGGAACCGGGATTCGCCGCAGCCGCCCGAAACCTGCTTTGAAAACCCCTGCAAACTGTACCTCAAGTTTCGGTTTAGCGGGTGGACAATCGGGTGTGGCTTCTCTATAGTGGCCTGTGTTGGAGGATGTCCAGGGAGGACGGGCGGCCGGCGGCGCTTCTCTGTTTGAGACGGGCGTCGCCGGGAGCTTTTGGCAGAGGTCGCGACAGAGGGAGGAGGGGCTTTAGTTTGTCATCCGGCGGCGCTTTCGCGCACCTGCACTGTCACTCGGAGTACTCGATGCTGGATGGGGCGAGCCGCATTTCGGATCTCGTCGGCTTCGCCAGAGAAGAGAACATGCCCGGTGTCGCGCTCACAGATCACGGCTGCATGTACGGGATGGTCAAGTTCTACCAGGAGGCGAAGAAGGCTGGGATCAAGCCTTTGACGGGCTGCGAGGTCTACGTCACCGAGTGGGGCAAGCCCGCGAGCGCCAGGGACCGGACGAAGTATCACCACCTGACCCTCATCGCTCGAACCGCCGAAGGCTACCGGAACCTGCTCAAGCTCTCGACCGCCGGATACCTGGAAGGTTTCTACTACAAACCACGGGTGGACATGGAGCTGTTGCGTAAGCACGGCAGGGGAATAATCTGTCTGTCGGGGTGTCTTTCGGCGGAGGTGCCCTCGAAGATCCTCGAAGGGAAGATGGATGAAGCGCGGAAGTTGCTGCTGGAATATCAGGAAATCTTCGACGACGTGTACCTGGAGATGCAGGATCACGGCATAGACCTGCAACGTCGCGTCAACGAAGGACTCCTCAAGCTCCACAAAGACACCGGCATCGACCTCGTCGCCACCAACGATTCGCACTACACGACAAAGCATGACGCCAAAATGCACGACGTGCTATTGTGCATCGGGACCGGCAAGTTCCACAGCGACCCCAACCGCATGAAGTTCGACGGCGAAGAGTTCTACGTCAAGTCGAAAGAAGAGATGGCGAGGCTTTTCCCCGATCACCCCGAGGCGCTGGAGAACACCATCAAAGTGGTCGAGAGCGTCGAGGACATCGAGATGGAATTGGGGAAGACGAGGCTCCCGAACTTTCCGAAGCCGGCAGGATGCAACGCCGAGCAATATCTTCGTGAACTGTGCGAGCGCGGGCTGGTGAAACGGTATGGAGACGGGGCGAAGCTGCCTGAAGTCAAAAAGCGGCTCGACTTCGAGCTCGAGACCATCGGGAAGATGGGCTTCGAGGACTACTTCCTCATCGTGTGGGACTTCGTGCGGTTCGCGAAGGAGCGAAAGATAGCCGTTGGCCCTGGACGAGGGTCCGCGGCGGGCTCGATAGTCGCGTATGCTCTCCAAATAACCGACCTCGACCCGCTCGAAT
Source organism: Rubrobacteraceae bacterium (assembly GCA_050698295.1). Classification (GTDB taxonomy): domain Bacteria; phylum Actinomycetota; class Rubrobacteria; order Rubrobacterales; family Rubrobacteraceae; genus JACCWD01. Next base: position 1,737 of record JBOHBL010000367.1, read on the forward strand.
ATTCGTTGCTCTTCGAGAGGTTTTTGAACCCTGATCGAATCTCCATGCCGGATGTGGACATAGACTTCTCGGTGGCGGGGCGTTCGGAGGTGATGAAGTACGTCACGGAGAAGTACGGCGGGCACGAACACGTCGCCCAGATCATCACGTTCGGGACCATCGGGGCGAAGGCGGCGATCCGGGACTCCGGGCGCATCTACCAGTTCCCCTACGGCGAGACGGATAAACTGGCGAAGTTCATCCCGGACAAGCCCGTGGGGACCACGCTGCGGGATGTGTTGACCCTCGAAAACGGCGAGTACAAACCCGGAGAGAAACATCCGGGGTCGGCGCGTGAGATCATCCAGTTCATAAAGCAGAACGAGAGCGCGAAACAGGTCCTCGACACCGCCTTCGAGATAGAAGGCTACGCGAGACACGCCGGGACCCACGCCGCCGGCGTCGTCATCTCCGAAGAGAAACTCACGGACATCGTGCCGCTCCAGCGGGTCAAAGACGAAAGCTCCGTCATGGTCCAGCATCCGATGTCGGATGTCGAGGCGCTCGGACTCCTCAAAGTGGACTTCCTCGGGCTTCGCAACCTCGACGTTATCGAGGAGACGCTGGCGACGATCAAGGAAGCGACCGGCGAGGAGGTGGATATAGCGGGGATCCCGCTGGACGACGAGAAAACGCTCAAGCTCTTCGAGCGCGGCGACACCTTTGGAGTCTTCCAGTTCGAGTCGAGCGGAATGCAGAGGATGCTCCAGGAAGTCCGCCCCGACCGCTTCGACGATTTGGTGGCTTTGAACGCCCTCTACCGGCCCGGCCCGATGGACTACATCCCCAACTTCAAAAAGGGAAAACACGATCCCGGGAGCGTCGTCTACCTGGACGAGAGGCTCAAGCCCATTCTGGAACCGACATACGGCGTCGCGGCGTACCAGGAACAACTCATGGAGATATCCAAATCCATCGGCGGGTTCACGCCGGGCGAAGCGGATACGCTCAGAAAAGCCATCGGCAAAAAGAATTTGAAGCTCCTCTCTCCTCTCAAGGACAAGTTCATCGAGGGGTGCGAGTCGAACGGGGTCGGACTCGACGTGGCCGAAGAACTCTGGGGCTGGATGGAGAAGGCCGGAGGATACTCTTTCAACAAGAGTCACTCGGCCTGTTATTCCTTCCTCGCGTTTCAGACCGCGTATCTCAAGGCGCGCTATCCGACGGCGTACATGGCCGCTTTGCTTTCCAGCGTCATGAACACCAAAGACCGGGTGCCGCAGTACGTCGCGGAGGCGCGGGCGATGAAAATAGAGGTCTTGCCGCCCGATGTCAACGACAGCGGCCACCGTTTCACGGCTGTGAGCGGGAAGATCCGATTCGGACTCTCGGCGGTCAAGGGCGTGGGGGAGAACGTGGTCGAGGAGATCATAAAGGCCAGGGAAGAGGGCGGTCCTTTCGAGGACATCTTCGACTTCTGCGACCGCGTGAACCCGAAGACCTACAACAAGCGCGTCCTCGAATCACTCATAAAATGCGGCGCGTTCGACGGAACGGGACATTCGCGGACGGCGATGCTCTCGCTCCATGCCAAAGCCGTCGAACGCGCGGCGGCGGGCGCGAAGGGCGCGAGCGACGAGCAGTTCGCGATGTTCGACGTGACCGAACTCGCCCCTCCCAAACCCGATATGCCCGCCACCGGGGACGACAAAAAACAGACCCTCGAATGGGAAAAAGAGACCCTCGGGCTCTTCGTCTCCGACCATCCGCTACGCCCCATCCTCCACAAGCTGGGCAAGCACACCGACACTGCCATCTCCGAACTCGAAGGATGCCGCGACGGCGCGGTGGTGTGGGTCGGGGGCCTCGCGACGAGCGTGAGGGTGAACACAACCCGCAAGGGCGACATGATGGCGATGATGCAGCTCGACGACACGTGCGGCCTCGCCGAAGTCCTCGTCTTCCCGAGGGTGTACGCCAAGTTTTCGGCGGCCGTGCGCGAAGACGCCGTCGTGAAGATCAAGGGTCGGGTCGAGACGAAAGAAGGCGTGCCGCGCGTCATGGCGATGGAGGTGGAGGAACTGGACCTGAAACCCGGCCTCGACCCGCTCTACCTCCACGCTTCCTCGTTCGTGGGCATGACCCGCGCCGAAGCGGCGAAGGCGTTCGACCTGATCTCATGTTTCCCCGGAGACAGTCCACTCGTCCTCGTCACCGACGATGGAGCGGTGGAGCGACAAATATGCGCGGTCGAGGACTCCGGCGACCTCCACGCCGAGTTGAAACGCATCCTCGGTCTCCAGTCCATCGGGTACACGAAGCCGGAGGTGGTGGAGCGAGTTTCGTAGAGGTCGGGGCTTTCAGTGGCAGGCGGCGCCCTTTTTCACCGGAAATTCCTTCGGACACTCGCCGTCCGGCATGAGGGGAACGGGGCCGGAGGATGGTCCTCCGGCATCCAGTAGCGTCCCATCCGGGGTCGATGAGGGTCGAGCGGGAGTCCGGGATGTATCCGGAATCGTCGAGTCGCCCCCTTCGTCCGTCGGGCCTCCCTCTTCGCCGGGATCCCCCCGTGGCGATGGCCCGCAGTCTTCGACCGTCACGGTGTACTCGACCTCGCCGAGGGTTTTGATCTCCAATGTGAAAGTGCCGGGTCCCTCGCGCACGCCCTGCTCGAAACTCCTCTCCTCGAAAACCGGTATCGCGCTCGCCGGGGTCCCGTTCTCATCTACCGGTGTGATGTTCACGCCCGATTGAACTTGCGACTCGAAGGTCCTTACCTCTCCGGACACCCTGAAAACGTCGCCTCGCATATCGAAGGGGTCGGTCGTCCGGTCCCCGTCGTCGGGACCGAAACCGGCAACCGCAAAGCAGTCGTCCTGTTGGGCAAAGACGAGCGGCCCCCGGACCACGCGAACAAAAGCGCGCCCAGTAACACCAGCAACCCCAGAGAGCCAATGACCCGAGAAGACATCTCTACTCCACACTCAACCGCCAGACGGCAGCATACATTGGAATATGTGACGTCTGCTACTCCGGACTCGTTATTCCTGTCCGTGGCATCGAGGGATCCGACGTCTGGTTTGGCTTCAAGCGCGAGCGTTATTCGCGTATCCTACGATTCGGAAACGATCGGCGAGTGAAACGAGGCACGAGTTTGGAAGCGTTGTTCAGCCCGGAGATCCTGATCGCCTTCTTCACGCTGCTTCTTCTGGAGGTGGTGCTGGGGATAGACAACGTCATCTTCATCTCCATTCTGGCGGACAAGCTCCCCGAGAATCAGCAGAAGTTCGCGAGGAGGGTCGGGCTTGGGATCGCGCTGATAACCAGGATCCTCTTGCTTTTGTCGCTTGCGTGGGTCATCGGGCTGACCGCTCCGCTGTTCACCGTCGTCGGGCAGGAGATATCCGGCCGCGACCTTATTTTGATCTCCGGCGGCTTGTTCCTGATCGGCAAAAGCACTTACGAGATACACGACAAGCTCGAGGGCGAGGAGGGCCACTCGAACTCGAAGATCAAAGCCGGACTCGCCGGGGTCCTCGTCCAGATCGTCATCCTCGACATGGTCTTCTCCCTCGACTCCGTGATAACGGCGGTCGGGATGGTCGAGCAGATATCCGTCATGATCGCCGCGATAACCGTCGCGGTGGGGATCATGCTCATCTCCGCCGAGGCGATAAGCGGCTTCGTGAACCGCCACCCCACGATAAAGATGCTCGCCCTCAGCTTCCTGCTCCTGATCGGCTTCGCCCTCCTCCTCGAAGGCTTCGACATCCACGTCCCCAAAGGCTACATCTACTTCGCGATGGGCTTCTCGGTCTTCGTCGAGTTCCTCAACCTCCAGCTCCGCCGCCGCCGACGCATAGCGGCCCGACAGGAGGAACCCGTCAGACTCCACCAGCGGTACTCCAGAGAGGGAGAGTCACCCGAACGTTGAACCGGAGCGCCACCGGTCAGATATCCGAAGCCTACAAATACAAATCACCGAACTTGTTTTCGAGGTATCCGAGGTACGGCGCGGGGTCGAGACCCCGTCCGGTGGCGCGTTCGACGATTTCGTCCGGGTCGAAGCGGCTGCCGTGGCTGTATATGTTCTGCGTGAGCCAGTTTCGGAGGGTGCCGAACTGGCCTTTCGCTATTTCTTCGGGTATCTCCGGGTGAGCGGTCACCGCTGCCTCGTGGAACTGGACGGAGAGGACGTTGCCCATGCTGTACGTCGGAAAGTACCCGAATAGCCCCATCGACCAGTGGACGTCCTGCAAAGCGCCTTCGGCATCGTTTTCTGGGGTGATGCCGAGATTTTCTTCCATCTTCTTGTTCCAGGCGGAAGGTATGTCTTCGACCGAGAGTTTGCCGTCCAGAAGCGCGAGTTCCAGCTCGAAGCGGAGCAGGATGTGGAGGTTGTAGGTCAGTTCGTCGGCGTAGATGCGGATGAAGCCTGGCCTCACTTCGTTGATCGCTCGATAGAAAGTTTCGAGGTCCACGTCGCCTAAAGCGTCCGGGAACGTCTTCTGGAGCTTCGGGTAATAGTGGTTCCAGAAGCCGCGGGAGCGTCCGACGAGGTTCTCCCACAGTTTGGACTGCGACTCGTGGACGCCCATGGAGGTCCCGCCCGCGAGAGGGGTGCGGGAGTATTTGGGATCCACGCCCTGCTCGTACATGGCGTGTCCGCCCTCGTGCATCGAGGTGAAGAGGGCGTGATCTATCTTCGTGGGGCTGAAGTTCGTCGTGACCCTCACGTCCTCCGGCCCTCCGATGCTGATGCAGAACGCATGCACGACCCGGTCCTGCCGCCCGCGCTCCCAATCGTAGCCGACGTCCGCGAGGACGGACCTGCCGAACTCCTCCTGCTTCGCTTCGTCGAAGTCGCCGTTCAGAGGTCCCGAGCGGTCTTCGGCACCGGAGGCGGTGATGGTCCGCAGCAGCGGCACGATGCCGTTCTTCAGCTCCTCGAACATCCCTTCGAGCTTCGCCTTTCTCGCGCCTGGTTCATACAGGTCGAGGAGAGCATCGTAGGGATGGTCCTCGTAGCCGAGGTGCTTCGCGGTCTTGCGCTGGAGGCCGACTATCCTTTCGAGGTGCGGGGCGAACATTTCCCAGTCGGACTCTTCGCGGGCCTTTTGCCAGGCGGGTTGGGCGAGGGAGGTGGCGCGGGATATCTCCGCGACGAGCTTCGAGGGGAGCTTCGTGGCGCGGTCGTAGTCGCGTTTGGCGACGCGGAGGAGGGCGGCGTTCCCGGCGCTGGGAGTTCCGTTTACCGAGGATATCAGTCCTCCCATCTCTTCGGAGACGAGCATTTCGTGGGAGAGTTTGCTCAAGGTCGCGAGTTGCTCCGAGCGAAGAGGCACGCTCGCCTTTGGCATGTGCGTCTCCTGGTCCCAGGAGAGCAGGGCCGCCGCCGCGCGGAGGTCGCTTATCGTGGCGAAGCGTTCTTTGAGCAGTTCCAGAGCCGTGTTCGAGTCTTTGGTATCCATGGGTTCCATACTAGCATCAGGCCGTCGCGGGTAAGAGAACACCCGAAGAAATCTCTGAAACCTTCGGGGAGACGATGTAATCGACCGCCACCTGAAGGGGGCAGCTTTCAGGTATGCGAGAGTTTGAGTCCGCGCCCCAAGTTCGGCTGTATTACAGGAGGCGCGCGGCAGCGTCCATTCGCCGAAGTCCGGAGGCTAAAGGTCCAGGCCCATAACGGGCTCATCACCCCACTTCTCGCCCGTGTACTCGAAGCCGAGCGACTCGTAGAGTCTCGCCGCCGGGTTGCCGGGCCAGTAGCTGAGGACGAGCCGGCGGCAACGATATCGTTCGCGGGCCAGACGTATCGCTTCGAGCATCACGGCCCTTCCGTGGCCGCGTCCCTGGTAGCGGGAGTCGATCATGACGTGGTGGACCATCGCCGTCTCTTCGGAGAACTCGCCCAAAACCACCATCCCGACCATCGTTTCACCGGCATACACCGCGTATGGAACGTAGCCCTCGATGCCGGCCTCCGCGATCGCGTACAGATTCGAGTCAACGAACTCGCCCTGATCCTCGCCCACGGACAATCCGGCGCACTCCTCCCAGTTGTCCGACGTTAAAGCCCGAAGCTCCACAGAGAAAACCTGAAGCCCGATACCTGTAACCCGAAGCCTTCTAGAAACTGAAGCTGTATCGTTGCTCTTTCCACGGGTCGCCGTAGCTGTGGTACCCGTTTTCCTCCCAGAAACCGGGCTTATCTTCGGCGAGAAACTCGATGCCTCGCAACCACTTCGCGCTCTTCCAGGCGTACAGGCGCGGAATCACCAGCCGCATCGGATACCCGTGAGATATTTCCAGCGGCCCCCCATTGTGGTGCGTCGCGAATACGACATCGTCTTCGTAAAGTTCCTCGACGGGGAGATTCGTCGTGTACCCGCCGTCGCAGAACGCGGAGAAGAACTTCGCTTCGGGCTTCGGCTTCGCGATGTCGAGGAGCGCCTTCGCCGGCACGCCCTTCCACACGTTGTCCAGCTTGCTCCACGAGGTGACGCAGTGCATGTTCGCGAGGACCTCGACCGTCGGAAGCTCGTTCCATTCCTCCCATGAAAAGCGAAGTTCGTTTTCGACGAGGCCCGTCATCACGAAGTCCCAGTCCGCCTCGTCGAACTCGGGCGTCGGGCCGTACGTCAAAACGGGCCACCTGTCGCCGACCAGATACTGTCCCGGCGGGACCTTCTCTTTGCCTCTCGCGGTGTCTATCTCGATGCGTTCCATGCTGCCTCCCGTAAGCTTCTCATCTCACGGAAGGCGAGTCTAGCACGCTGTTCTTCCGGCAGATGAAAGCTTTTTCATGAAAGGTTTACCGTCGTTTAATGATGGCCCGGCGCGGCTCGCATATCATGGTCTCAGTCGAAATAGAGAGGTGGCCGCGCGTGAGCCGCCGGAAGGAGGGGAGAAGGCTTTGATATCGACCGGGCTGGTATCGGCGACGGAGGACTCCTCCGCGGCTCCGGGCGGCATGACGGTCATAGTCCCGGCCTTCAACGAGGCCGGGTTCCTCGCCGACACCATCCGCTCGATACATCGACAGAGCATCCCGCCGGAGGAGATCCTCGTCGTCGATGACTGCTCGACCGACGGGACGGGCGAGATCGCCGAGTCCCTGGGCGCGACGGTTGTGCGTCCGCCCGCCAACACGGGCTCGAAGGCCGGCGCGCAGAGCTTCGCGCTGCCCTTTGTGAACACCGAGTTCACGGCGGCCATAGACGCCGACACCATCCTCGCCCCCGACGGGCTGGAGCGTCTGATCGAAGCTCTCAAAGAGGACGAAAATATCGCCGCGGCCTGCGGCTTCGTGCTTCCCCGGCGCGTGAAAAGTCTCTGGGAGCGGGGACGCTACATCGAGTACCTGTTCGCCTTCACTTTCGTCAAGCAGGTGCAGGATTACTACCGGCGACCTCTTATCTCTTCGGGATGTTTCTCGGCCTACCGGACGGAGGCGCTGCGCTGGATGGGCGGATGGTCGGATCGGACGATGGCCGAGGACATGGACCTGACGTGGAGCTTGTACCGGGAGGGGTGGGGGGTGCGGTTCGTCCCGGAGGCCGTCTGCTATCCGGTGGAGCCCCACGACTTCGGTTTCATGAGGAGGCAGCTCAAAAGGTGGTCGCACGGCTTCGTACAGAACATGCGGCTGCACTGGCGGGACGTGGCCCACGTCGGCTACCTCCGTTCCGCCGTCGCCGTCGCTTTCTGGGACGCCGCGCTCGCCCCGCTCGTCTATTTCCTCGTCATTCCGCTGCTCGCCGCGCTGCTCAGCCCTCTGTTTTTGATCGGCTACGTCATAGACGCCCCGGCGATCCTCGTCCCGGTCCTCGTCGGGGCCGTCAAGCGCCGGGAACTGGACAGGGCTCTTTCGAGCTACCCGGCCTTCTTCGTGCTGCGGCTGATGAACGCGGCGATCATGCTGAAGGCCATCTTCCTCGAACTGGCGCTGGGCCGCTCGTTTCGCACCTACGAGAAGGGCCACTGACGTGAACGCGGGCATCCCCGGCATCGGGCTCGGAGGACTGTTCTTCGTGCTTTCCGCTTTCCTCATGCTCTTCATCGAGATAGTCCGCACGCTTCAGGGGCGTAGCAGCCTGAAGAGGTGGAGGCTCGTGGGCTTCCAGTCCGGCATCGCCGGTGGGATCGTGGCCGCCACGGTCGTCATGCTGTGGATGCTGGAGATCCTGATCGTCGGCGTCCTTGTGGATGTTCAGAATGGGCCCGACGCTTCGGGGGCCGTCGGCGCCGGGTCGGAGCGGCGGATCCTCGCCGCGCTGGAGGTGTTGCCGGTCTCGGCGGCTCCGCTCCTGGGCACCTTCACGCTCCTCGCGCTCATCCTCTTCTTCGCCGAGGCGCTGCGCTGGATCGTCCGCCGCCCGAAGCAACTCGAAAAAGCTCTCCGCGCGGCTAAAAACGATCTCTTATAGACCCTCGCGAGGGATTCCAATGTCCCCTCCGACAAAAATCGTTCTTCTTTCCCATAGAGCGAACCGTAGCGAGGGTCGGTGTACGTCTCGCCCCGCCACTCTATCTCCGAAGCGTACCGTGGAACGATATGCAAATGAACGTGCGCGTCGAAGTTCATCAGGAACGCGAAGTTGTACAGATCGGGCGCGAAAAGCTCGTCCAAAGCCGCCGTGACCCTTGCGATGTAAGGATGAAGCGAGGTCCATTCCTCACCGGTAAGCTCCGACACTCGTTCGCAATGCCTGTTGAGCACCAGCATGGACTTGCCGGGAAGGTTCTGGTTGCGGTTGAGCGCGAGCGTCCAGAGTTCGCCGCGCTCGACTATATACCGTGGACCCTCGCACAGGGCGCAGCCCGCAAGGCTACTCCGCGTTCGTCTCTACTTTCTTCTTTGGCTTCCTGCCGATGGAGACCATCTCCGGCGACACTCCTTCTTCGGGGCCGTCTCCGAGTTCTTTGTCCTTGTACTGGTAGACGCCGCGGCAGGTGTGGCCGCCGGTGGTGCGCTTCTCGGTGTACGAGAGTTTGACGTTCGGGTTTATGGCGTTGACCATCGCCTTCTCATAAGTCGAAAAAGCCGAACACGGCTTCACGTCCCAGCCGGGGACTCCGTCGTGGCCCATTCCGCCGAACCACGGGCAGCGGTCGGCGTTTATGACGTACTGGCCGTCCTTTTGCTCGGTCAGTGTGATCTCGATGTCGAAAAAGCGGTTGGCGAGCATGACGACGTCCACGGTGTCTTTCATCGTTTTGACGCCGAGTTGCTCGCGGAGGTCGGAGCCTTGCTTTTCGCCGATTCTCGTCATGGCGAGTTGTCCGACTTTCTGTCCGTCGTAGCCGAGGTCGTCGGCGGCCCGGATCATCTCGTCGAGGATCACGCCGGTTCCGGCGGATGCCGCTTTCCACTTGTACCACGTCGGGCCGGGGAGTCCGAGCTTCATCGCCCACCTGGCGAGAAAGAGGGGAAGTCTCGGGAGGCCGTAGACTTTGAGCCACTTCATGAGGATCACCCTTCAAAGTTCTCCGTCTGTGTCATCCGCCATTATACCCGCAATTCTTCGACCGGCTCCGACATCGAACGCGCCTCGCGAAGCCCCTCATTCCAGTCCCGCTTCCCGGGCGCGGACGATGGCTCCGGCGCGGCTCGAAACCTGGAGCTTGGCGAAGATGTTCGAGACGTAGTTGCGGACGGTCTTCAGACTCAGGAAGAGAGCATTGGCGATCTCTTCGTTGTTTTTTCCGGCGGCGATGAGGTCCAGTATTTCGCGTTCCCGATCCGTGAGTTCCGGGAACGCGGAGCGGGGCGGCGTGCGCGCCGGGGGAGCATCAAAATACCGCGTCAGTCGCCTTGCGATGCCGGGACCGAAGACGGCTTCGCCGCGGGCGACGGCCCTGATCGCGGCGAGCGTCTCGTCCTTGTCCGCGCCTTTCAATAAATACCCGAGAGCGCCGGCCCGCATCGCCGCGAAAACCGAGTCGTCCTCCTCGACCATCGTGACGACGAGGATGCCGACATCCGGGTTGCGGGCAAGAATCTTCCGGGTCGCCTCGACGCCTCCCGTCTCCGGCATCCGGAGGTCCATGAGCACCACGTCCGGCGACAGCTCAGCCGCGAGATTCACCGCCTCGTTCCCGTTCGCCGCTTCTCCGACGAGTTCCGTGTCCGGCGTCGTCTCCAAAAGCATCCGCAGCCCGTCGCGAAAGAACGGATGGTCGTCGGCGATGAGTACCCGTATGCGCTCCATGCTCACCGCTCCGAACTCGCGAGGAGCAACGAGGCGCATATCCTTGTTCCGCCTTCCGGGGCCACGCCGGTTCCGAGCCGGAAGCGATCCCACGGTCGGAAACTACGCCGGGATATATACTTCGAAGGGTAGTAGACGGGAGGACGGTCGTGAGCATCACGTTTGATCTGCCGAAAGAACTGGAGGATGAACTCTCCGCCGAGGCGTCGCGGCTGGGTCTGTCTTTGCCCGAGTATGTAGTCCGCATCCTCGCCACGGCAAGCTCCCGGAACTTTCAGCCGGAGACCGGCGCTCAGCTCGTGGAATTCTGGAGAGATGAGGAGCTTGTCGGTTCGCGTCCCGACATCACCGACAGCCGGACTCACGCGCGCGGCCTCCGACGACAAGCCGAGCGTCGGGAACGCGCATAGCTTACCTGCTCGACACCGACATACTCATAGATGTCCAGCGAGGCCATGAACCCGCGCTCGCATGGTTCGCTTCCCTCTCCGAACTGCCGTCCGTACCCGGATTCGTGGTCATGGAACTCGTTCAAGATGCGAAAAACGCGCGGCAAACACGACAGGCGCTCAGGCTCGTCGCTCCTCCCACCGTGGTCTGGCCCACCGAGGCAGATTGCGGCCGCGCTCTTACGGACTTCGCCGCGTACCACGTCTCGCACGGCCTCGGATTGCTCGACGCTCTCATATCCGCGTGCGCCGTGGGATCGTCCGCGACGCTGTGCACCTTCAACGTGAAGCATCATCGGATGATCCCCGGACTCGAAACGACGCAACCATACCAACGGTGACCATCGGCGGCGAGCGTTCGTATGCGCTCCACGCTCACTCTTTCAAATCCCCGAGAGGCAGAGAGGCGCGCACCGTCGCGCCGCCCTCCGCCGACGCTCCGACCCCGAATGTCCCGCCGAGTTCCTCGGCTCGCTCGCGCATCGAGTGGAGGCCCACGCCGAAGCCCCGATCCTCTCCGATGCCGCATCCATCGTCGGAGATTTCGAGGCGGAGGGAGCCGTCGTCGAGCGCGAGACGGACCTCGCACCGGCTCGCATGAGCGTGGCGAGCGGCGTTCGCCATCGCCTCGCCCGCGATGCGATATGCGGCGACCTCGACGGCGGCGGGGAGGGGAGGAATGTTTTCCGGCGCTTCGACCGTGACGCGGAGTCCGTTTTGTTGCGCGGCGACTTCGCGGATGGCTCCGGCGAGGCCGAGTTCGTCGAGGGCGGGAGGGCGAAGTTCGTGGACGAGGCGGCGCACGTCGGAGGTCGCGCTCCGGGTTTGTTTTTTGAGGGAATGGAGGAGAGCGCGGGCGGCGGTGGGATCGTTCTCGATCATGTCCGACGCCACGTCGAGCTTCATCGGCAGCGAGCCGAGCGCCGGGCCGAGGCCGTCGTGGAGGTCGCGCCGAAGGCGGCGCCGCTCTTCTTCGCGGGTACTCACGAGGCGTTCGCGGGAGCGTTGCAAATCCTTTGTGAGTCGGACGGCGTGGGCGGCGGCTCCCGCCTGTCGGGCGAGGTCTTCGAGGAGGCGGCGGTCGGCGGGGGAGAAGCCGTCTTCGCCGGGGCGCGGGGCGAGGAGGAGGGCGCCGATCTCTTCTCCGTGGTGTGCGAGCGGAAGCCGGATCTCCTCTTTCGTCGGCGAGCCTTCCTCCGCTGCGACGAAAGGCTCGTTTCCTTCCCGAAGTTCGATGGCCGCGTATGGCAGTTTGAGGGCTTCGCGCAACGTGAGCGCGATGGTCGGGAGAACCGCTTCCGGTTCGAGCGTCGCCTCCATGCGTTCTCCGAGGCGTGAGATCACAGCGTACGGGTCGTCGCGCTCGCCGTACATGAGCCGGTTCGCGCCTCGTTGCAAACGGTCGCGCAAAGGGGCGAAGAGGACGGCGACGAGGCCCGCGGCGACGAGCGAGATGGCGAGGCTCCTGCCGGTTTGGAAGACCGCGCCGAGGTATCCCACGACGAGGACGTATATGCCGACGACGCACGCGCTGAGAACGCCATAGACGAGGGTGCGGTTGATAATGAGGTCTATGTCGTAAAGGCGGTGACGGAAGATGGCGATGCCGACGGCCACGTATAGCCCCGAGAGGGTCGCGGCCTCGAAGACGGCGTCCCATACGCCGGGGAGGTCCCGGCCGAGGAAGCCGGAGAAGACGAGGCTCCCGCCGAGTATGACGGCGGCGTATGCGAACCACTTTATCTGTCGCCGCTGCGTTCCTTCGGCGCGGCGGAACCGGAAGACGAGCGAGAACGCCGAGAGGATCGTGCACCCGAAGATCACGAAGACTCCCGCCACGACGAGGGCCATGATCGCATCGCCGATCCACCCTCCGACCCCGAACGGGTTCTCGACCGACGCCACCCCGCTCTGGCCGGGCATGAAGGGGGCGAGGACCACGCATGCCGCTCCCGCCGCCACGGTGATCCACGCCACGAACCGCCAGCGCGAAGACGGCAGCCGACCGTCGGGAAAAAGAAGCATGAGCAGCGGCGTGAGGGCGACCCACGCGACCCATCCCGCGCTTCCGACCGCCGCCGCAGCCACGGGAGCCGGGAGGTTTCCCGAGAGGGCGGCATACTCGGCGTAGTTCGCCCCGAACGAAAGCGTGGCGAGAGCCATCCCGAAACCGAGCCACAGCCATCCATACGGATTGTCCGGGCGACGCGACGCGATGAGGGCGCCGAGGACGGGCGCGCCCGCGCTCCCGGCGGCATAGATGGCCTGTCCGTGCCACGGCGCGGACTCTTCCAAAAGCGGCGCGGGCCGTCCGAGGAAGGCGAAAAGCACCGAAAGTCCGAGCAATGCGAGGGACGCGGCGCACAGCGGCCACGCGAACCGGACGGCAACGGGACGCGTTTTGGAGTGCGTGTCCGACGATGGCGATTCCGGTCGGATGCTCATGCTCATCCGGTCTTCCTCGGGCCGGGGCGGTCTCCGGGCGGCTTCAGCCAGAGCGAGGCGTGCTCCGGCTGCACTGTTTCGCGCACCACCGCGACCAGGTCCTCGCTCAAGGCTCCGAGGTCGGTCTCATTACGCAGGCGGGCGCCGAACGCGGCCAGCGTCTCCTTCGCGTCGTACTTTTTGCGGTAGAAGCGGCGGTCCACCACGTTCTGGACCAGGCGCCTTAAGGGGACGAAGAGCGCGGCGATCACGAGCGTCGAGGCGACGACGGCGAGTTGGGACTCGCTCCCGGTCAGGGCGCGGAAGGCGTATTGCAAGGAGACGACGACGCCCAGGTACACCAGGGCCAGGAAGATCGTCAACCCACCATAGACGAGCGTCTTGTTGATGATGCGGTCTATGTCGTAGAGGCCGTACTTGAGGATGGCGACGCCTACGGCCGCGTAGAGGACGGCGAGGGGCAAGACCTCGGTTACGGCGTCCCACGCGCCGGGCGCCTCGTAGAAGAACTGCGCTGAAAACTCGGCGACCACGAAGACGGCGCCGAGGGCGAACCACTTGAGCTGCTGGCGCTCCACCCCGTCCGCGCGCCGGTAGCGGAACACCAGCGAGAGCGCCGCGGGGATGAAGCAGGTGAGGATGATCAGTACCCCGCCGTAGCCGACGGCCGTGATCGCGCGTCCGACCACGCCCCCGACACTGAACGGGTTCTCGATCGGCGCGAAACCGCTCTGGCCGGGTATGAACGGCCCGGCCACCAGGGTTGCGGCCCCCACCGAAACTATCGTCCAGACGAGGAACCGCCAGCGCCGCGACGACGGCCGTCCCGTGGGGAACAGCAGCAACGCGAGCGGGGTGAGGACGACCCAAATCGTCCATCCTATCCCCGCCACCAGCGTCCCGACCGTCCGGGGAATCGGCAACGACCCCGGCTGCGCCACCAGTGCGTAGGCGGCGTAGCTTTGGGCGAACCCCGCGACGGCCAGGCCGAGACCGAGGCCGAGCCACAGCCACCCGT
>JBOHBL010000368.1:0-5033 GCA_050698295.1 Rubrobacteraceae bacterium
GCTCGGCGCGGTGAGCGTACCCGCCCTCGTCCTCGTCGGCGGGGCGAATCCCGCGTGGATGATCGAGGTGGGCAGGCAGATCGCCGACGCGCTGCCGAAAGGACGACACGTCGTTCTGGAGGGACAGGAACACGCCGTGGCGCCCGAGGTACTCGCGCCGACGCTGGCGGAGTTCTTCGCCGACCGATAAGCGATTCCGAGCGCGAAGCTGAATAGTAGAAAATTTGTCCGCAACCAGAAAAAGGAGAACACAATGAACCTTCCGCAAATAGTGTCCCGAGACGAGTGGCTCGCCGCTCGCGAGGAGCTTCTCGAAAAGGAGAAGGAAGCCACCCGCGCCCGCGACGCGCTCAACGTCGAGCGTCGCATGTTGCCGATGGTTCGCATCGAGAAGGAGTACGTTTTCGAGGGGCCGGAGGGCGATGCGGGTTTGCTCGAATTGTTCGGAGATTGCCGCCAGCTCATCGTCGGCCACTTCATGTTCGACCCGGAGTGGGAGGACGGGTGTACGAGTTGCTCGGCGGGGGCCGATGAAATATCCGATGGTCTTCTCGAACATCTCCGCGTCCGGGACACCGCGCTCGTCCACGTTTCGCGGGCGCCGATCGGGAAGATCGAGGCGTACAAAAAGAAGAAGGGATGGACGTTCCCGTGGTACTCGTCGCACGGGAGCGACTTCAATTACGACTTCGGCGTGACGCTCGACGAGTCCGTCGCCCCGCCCGTGTACAACTACCGAAGCGTGGATATGGGAGATACCCGGTCCTTCGAGGCGCCCGGCATGAGCATCTTCCTGCGCGACGGCGACGAAGTGTTCCACACGTATTCCAATTACGCCCGCGGCGCCGAGATGACCGGAGGCTCGTATTATTTTCTCGACCTCACCGCGCTCGGGCGGCAGGAAGAGTGGGAGGAGCCGGAGGGGCGGGCGGCGAATGCCCGCGGCGCGAGGCCGGATTTCTCGGAGTGAGCGGAGAGTGGAATTCCATCCCCCACTCCACCTTTCGGACGATGCCGACCATGCGTTCATAAGCCATATTAATCGCCGGAAGGAATGGATGTCGTGGCGACGACGGGATGCGAACCAAAAAGGAGGAATGGAATGAGGAAAACAACGGCGGGGCTTTTCATATCGCTCGACGGTGTGACGGAGTCTCCCGACAAGTGGCAATTCGACAGCTTCGACGAAGACATGGCGGCGGAGTTGACGGCGTTCGAGCAGGAGACGGACACCATTTTGCTCGGGCGAGTCACGTACGAAGAGTGGGCGCCGTACTGGCCGAACTCCACCGACGAGCCATTCGCCAGCTTCATAAACGACACGCCGAAGCACGTCGTCTCGACGACCCTCCAAAAGCCGCTCGAATGGCGCAATTCGACGCTCGTCGAAGGGGATGTCGCGGAGGAAATCGGCAAACTCAAATCGCAACCTGGAAAGAACATCGCCGCCTGTGGAAGCCCCTCGCTCGTCCGCTTCCTTCTCCAAAACGACCTCCTCGACGAACTCACCCTCATGATCCACCCCGTCGTCGCCGGCGGCGGGAAACGCCTCTTCGAGGACGGAGGGAGCGTCAAAAGACTCGAACTCGCGGACTCGAAAACGACCCGCACCGGAGTCTCGATCCTCAAATACCGCCCAAAGAAGTGATGAACTCATGCCGGGACGGGTCGTCCACATGAGCGAAAGATTGAGAGCCGTCGTCGAGCGCCTCGATGTGAAGCCGGATGACCGGATACTCGAGATCGGGTGCGGACACGGAGTCGCGGCGACGTTCGTTTGCGAAAAGCTCGAAGAAGGACATCTCACCGCCGTGGACCGCTCGGAGAAGATGGTCGAGGCCGCCGCGAAGCGGAACGCCTCGCACGTCGAAGCCGGAAAGGCCGAGTTCTTCGTCTCCGACCTCGAAGACCTCGACCTCGGAGACCGACGCTTCGACAAAATCTTCGCCGTTCGCGTCGGCCTCTTCCACCGCGAACCCGAACGAGCGCGCGGCCTCGTGGAAAAATGGCTCGCGTCTGACGGAGAGCTCTTCGTCGTCTTCGACCCGCCGACGAACACGAAAAGTACGAAGAAAGGGAGTCCATGAAAAAGCATATTCTGTTCGTCCACGGCGGCGGGGAGGGAGCGCATGAGGAAGACAAAAAGATGGCGATGAGTTTGGGGGACTCGCTTGGCAATGGGTACGATGTTCACGCTCCGAAGATGCCGGACGAAGACAACCCCGAGTACGAGGCGTGGAAACAGAAGATCTCGGACGAACTCGCCGCGACGGATGGTGAGGCGATACTCGTCGGGCATTCCCTCGGGGCTTCGATCCTCGTGAAATACCTCTCCGAAGCGAAAGTGGAAACTCCCCTCGCCGGAATATTCCTCATCGCCCCGCCTTTCTGGAGCGCCGAAGATTGGGAAGTCCCCGAATACGAACTCGGAAAAGACTTCGCGGCGAAGCTCCCGGAAAGCGCGCCGATATTCCTTTATCACAGCCGCGACGACGAATGGGTGCCGTTCGCGCACCTCGCCATATACGCGGAGAAGCTCCCGAATGCGACCGTTCGGGAGTTCGACGGACGGGGGCATCAATTCGAAGACGGTTTGTCCGAAGTCGCACGGGACATCGAGAGTCTGAAAGGGTATTCGCAATGAACCGCGTTACTTCGAGAGACGGCGCAGCCGTCGCGTACGGCAAAGTGGGTGAGGGATCTCCCATCATCGTGGTGGGCGGCCAGCTCCTCGACTGGACCCCGCTCGGACGACAGGAGGGTTAGATAGATGGCGACGTTCGTCCTCATACACGGTGGGGGCGGTACGGCTCGCGGCTGGTACCTCGTCGCCTCCGAGCTGACGGAGCGCGGGCATGACGTGGTGGCGATGGATCTCCCCTGCGACGACCCTTCCGCCGGATGGACGGACTACGCCGATGCGGTTGTGGACGCCATCGGCGAGCGGAGGAACCTCGTCGTGGTGGCTCACTCGATGGGCGGTTTCACCGCGCCGCTGGTGTGCGAGAGGGTGCGTAGCGAACTCATGGTGTTCGTGGCGGGGATGATCCCGTCCTTCGGAGAGACTTTCGAGGAATGGTGGATGAACACCGGACACGAGTTCCCCGAGGGTGATGTCTTCTACCACGACGTCCCTCGCGAACTCGCAGCCGCCGACATGGAGCGAGGCGAAGGCCGGAAACACGTCCCGAAGGAACCGTGGCCTCTCGAAGGTTGGCCGGACGTCCCGACGAAGTACCTCCTCTGCCGTGATGACCGCTGCTTCCCACCGGAGTTCACGCGCCGGGCCGTCCGCGACCGATTGAACCTCGTCCCCGACGAGATGGACGGCGGCCACTTCGTCCAACTCAGCCGCCCAGAGGAGCTGGCGGTCAATCTGGACGCGTACTGGAAAGAGATGGAGTCAGCAACATCGAGAAAGAGAGGATCATGACCGACATTCAAAGCCAAACCCAGAAAGCCATAGACGAACTCGTCGAATCGGACGCCGAGCGTGGTTTGCAAGTCGCCGTATACCACCGCGGCGAGCAAATCGTGGACGCCACGGCGGGCGTCGCCGACCCGGAGAGTGGACGCTCCGTCGAGTCGGACACGCCGTTTTACGCATACTCGACGGGCAAAGGCGCGACCGCGACCGTGGCGCACATCCTCGTCGAGAAAGGACACTTCGACTACGACACGAAAGTCGTGGAATTGTGGCCGGAGTTCGGCGCGCATGGCAAAGATTCCGCGACCGTGCGCCACGTCCTCACGCACACGGTCGGCGTGCCGGGCATACCCACAGACACCACGCCCGAGGATTTGTGCGACTGGGAGAAGATGCGCGCCGCCATCGCCGACTCCGAACCGTGGTGGGAGCCGGGGGAGAAGACCGCGTATCATGCATATCCGTTCGGGTACATCGTCGGGGAGATCTCGCGCCGAACCACCGGAAAACCGATTTCGCAAGTTCTCCGGGAGGAAGTGTCCGAACCTCTCGGCGTCGCCGACGAGCTTTATTTCGGCATGCCGGAGTCAGAGCATCACAGGCTCGCCCGGCTGGAGGACGTCGAGGGAAGCGCGGAGTTCCTCGCCTCGATGCCCGACGACTCGCCGTTCTTCAAACTCGGGCCTCGGGAGACGACCCCGACTGCCGAGTTCGGAAACCGCGCCGACATACTCGCCGCCGACATCCCCGCCGGAGGGAAGATGTCCGCCCGAGCCATCGCCCGCATGTACGCCGCGCTGCTCGGCGAGGTGGACGGGGTGCGGCTCATCTCCGAGGAACGGCTGCGCGAAGTCTCCGCCCCGGCGTTCAGCGGGATGGATGAGATCATGGGCCTCCCGTCCACGTGGGCTTTGGGATACGCCATCGGTCGCATCGGGACCGAAGCGCATGAAACCCCGAGCGTGATCGGATATGGAGGCGTCGGCGGAAGTTTCGCATCCGCGGACACGAAAACCGGAGTCGCCTTCGCGCTGACGAAGAACCGGCTCACCGCCGACTTCGCCGCCGCCGAGAAAATCTCCGGTATCGTTGCGGATGCTGTCGCCAAGAAATAGTGGTCGGCGCGTGGCTGAAACGGAAGTGGCGGAAAAGGGCGGAAGTCGGGATCGAACAGAGGAGGACGAATGAGGAAGTTGGCAGCGACGGAGCTTACGTCCATGGACGGTGTCGTGGGGTCGCCGGACGAGTGGGCTTTCTCGTACACCGACGACGAGATGACGGCGGAGGACGAAGCGGGGATGGCCGCCTCCGACGCATTGTTGCTCGGTCGGGTGACGTATGAGGAGTTCGCTTCGTTCTGGCCGAACCAGCCGGGCGGCACGCCGATGGTGGACTATATAAACAGCGTGCGTAAATATGTCGTCTCGGAGACGCTCGATGAGCCGCTCGGGTGGAACAACTCCGCCTTGATCGGGGGCAAAGAAAAGTCCGTCGTCGAAGAGATCGCCGAGTTGAAAAACCGACCCGGCAAGGACATCACGATCACGGGGAGCATCATCCTCGTACGGTCGCTCATGCGCGAGGGGCTTCTCGACGAGCTCCGGTG
>JBOHBL010000369.1:0-8674 GCA_050698295.1 Rubrobacteraceae bacterium
TGAGAAACCTGGATCCGGAGCAGTCCCGTGCCACACGAGCTCGTGACGACGAAACTGCGCGCCCCCCAACCGCGCCCGAACCTGGTGGCGCGCCCGCGCCTGCGCGAAACCCTCGCCGACGACGAGGGACTCAAGCTCACGCTCGTCTCCGCCCCGGCGGGTTTCGGGAAGACCACCCTGATAAGCGACTGGCTGGCCGACCGTCCGGGGAGCGAAAGGTCCATAGCCTGGATCTCCCTGGACGAATCGGACAACGACCCGACGCGGTTCCTAACTTACCTGGCAAGCGCGCTCCGGGATGCCGGGGAGGCCGTCGGCGATGGAGTCCTCGCCTCGCTGCGTTCGCCGAAGCCGCCACCCGTCGAGGCAGTCGTGGGTGCTTTGGTGAACGAGATGCACGGTGCCGCGCGAGAGGTCGTGGTGGTTCTCGACGATTATCACGTGATCGGCTCGAAATCCGTCCACAAGGCCGTTTCGTTTCTTCTGGAACATTTGCCGGAGAACGTCCGCCTCGTCATATCGAGCCGCACGGATCCTCCCCTCCCCCTCTCGAAGCTGCGCGTGCGGAACGAGATCTCCGAGCTTCGGGCCGCCGACCTGCGCTTCACCCCCGAGGAGGCGAGGAATTTTCTGGGCGACGCGATGGGGCTTGCCCTGTCGGCGGAGGACGCCGCGGCGCTTGGGGAGATCACGGAGGGCTGGGTCGCGGCTTTGCAGTTGGCGGCGCTCTCGATGCAGGATCGCGAGGATGTCTCGGGCTTCGTCGAAGCCTTCTCCGGGAGCAACCGCCACGTCCTCGACTTCCTGGCCGAAGAAGTCCTCGAACGACAGCCGGAGGACGTGAGGGGGTTCCTGATCCAAACCTCCGTCCTGAAACGCATGACGGCCCCTCTGTGCGACACTCTCATCGGCCTCCCCCACGGTCAGGAAATGCTCGAGAGGCTCGACCGGGAGAACCTCTTCGTCGTTTCGTTGGACGACGAGCGAAGGTGGTACCGCTACCACCACCTCTTCGCCGATTTCTTGCGAGGGAGCCTCGGACGCGAAAGCCCCGAGCGCGTGGGCGAATTGCATCTTCGCGCTTCTGGCTGGCATGAGGAGAACGGGCATCTCGGCGAGGCCATCGAGCATGCTCTCTCGGCCTCGGATCCCGAGCTAGCGGCGCGGCTGATCGAACGCGGTGTCAAGGATGCCTGGAGCCGCGGCGAAGGCCCGACCGTGCTGCGCTGGCTGGAGGCGCTGCCCGAAAAGGCGAAGCGCCATCGGCCCCGGCTCCTCCTCGAACACGCCCAGTCACTGGCGATCACCGGCCGAACGGACGACATCGAACCCCTCCTGAAAGAAGCCGAACGGCTCGCCTCCGGGGATGACCGCGGATATTTACTGGGTTTCGCCTCGGCCATCCGGTCGTGGCGCGCCCGGCTGCGCGGAGACTCGCCCGAAGCTATCGAACTCGCCCGGCATGCCCTCTCGCTGTTGCCCGAAGCGGATGCGGCCCACCGCAACTTCGCGGCCGTTTGCCTGGGCGACGCGCTCCGGACCACCGGGGAACTGGCGGCGTCGGAGGAAGCCTTCGCCAAGGCCATCGAACTCGGCCAGGCCGCCGGACATGTCTTCGGGACGCTCACGGGCATGGTCTGGCAGGCGCGGGTACTCGGCGAGCGGGGGCGCCTGCGGGAAGCGGACGAGGCGCTCCGCCGGGCGGCGCGGTTCGTGGCCGAGGAAGGGGTCGGGCTGCTGCCCGCCGCAGGGGCCATCCACATAGGAAAGGGCGTCCTCCGCTACGAATGGAACGAGTTGGACGAGGCCGAGCGCGAACTGAAGAGGGGGATGGAGCTGGCCGAACTGACGAGCGAGGTCAGCAACCTCGTGTGGGGATACGTCACCCTCTCGCGGGCCTCGCGGGCCAGGGGGGATATGGAGGGCGCATTCGAGATGGCCCGGAAAGCGGAGAAGATCGCGCTCGATTCCGGTGCCGAACCGGAGATCGCCGTCGCCGCTGCCTGGATGGCGCGGCTTCGGATAGCGCGGGGAGATCTCGCGGGCGCATCCCGCCGGGAGCGGGTACCCGCCGCGAACGTGGACACCGCCGCGCGCATGGCAAGCCGCATAGCCTCCGCGAGATTGCTCCATTACGAGGGCCGCCACGACGAGGCTCTCGGGCTGCTCGAAAAGCTCCGCGAAGCGGCGGAGGCGAACGGACGAACGGGTGCCCTCATCGAGATACTGGCCCTCATCGCGCTCACGCTCCGGGCCACGAACAAGAAGGAGCGGGCCGTGGAAACTTTGACCCAAGCCTTCGCCCTCGCGGAGCCGGAGGGCTACGTCCGCACCTTCGCGGACGAGGGCGCCGCGATGGGCGAGATCCTGTCGGCGATTCTGGAAGCGCGCCAGAGTAGCCGCCTCGATGCCGCGAGCCGGGTCTCGACACAGTACCTCGCGAAGCTGATGGCGGCCGTCGGGGGGGATACCACGACGCCGGGCGCTGACGGACGGCTTGTCGAGCCTTTGAGCGAGCGGGAAGTGGAGGTGCTCGGGTTCATAGCGGCGGGCAAGTCCAATCAGGAGATCGCGGGCAAGCTCTTCGTCTCGGTGAGCACCGTCAAGACCCACATAAACAACCTCTACCGCAAGCTCGGGGCGCGCAGCCGCACCCAGGCCGTCGCGAACGCGAGGGAGTTTCGCCTCCTCTAACAAACACGCCGAAGCCGGCAAAACGTGTCGGCAACGTATATCTCCACCCCCCGCTCCACCCTTCGGACGATGCGATCCCACCCGGCGTCCCTGTACAAAGAGCGTGGTTCGCTAAAACCCATTGTTCGGAAGGGGGAGGCCGGAAATATGGAGATGAAGCACTCTCAAAGGGCAGCGTGAACGAGCGGCCGCAAACTCCGGAACCGCACTTCCCCGTCGGCGAGACGGAGGAGAGGCCGTGATCCTGCGTATCTGGCGCGCCGACCTCGACCCGGAACACCTCGACGAGTACCGTCGTTTCGAGCAAGAGCAATGCCTTCCGATGCTTCATAAACAACCCGGCTTCCTCGGAGTACTTTTCTTACGGGAAGCTGCGGACCGCGCGGCTTCGCTCACCATGTGGGAAGACAGCGGAGCGGTGGCGGCGCTCGAAAGCTCTCCATCCTACCGGAGGACGACCCGCGAGCTTTCCGAAAGCGGCCTGCTCTCTGGAGAGCAGTCGGTGGAAGTCTTCGAGGTCGAGAGCGGAGACCTCCGCCCGGAGGCGCTGGCGCGCGCGCTGAATTCGTAGGCGCTTCGACGCTACCGCTCGGGCGCGGCGCCCGACGGGATGCGAACCCGGATGACGGCGCCTTCTCCGGGATGGCTCTCCACCCGAAGCGTCCCGCCCAGGCGTTCCGCGCGCTCGCGCATGGATTTCAGGCCGAGGCGGCCCGAGAAGGGTGCGGCGGTGTCGAAGCCCGCGCCGTCGTCGGAGACTTCGAGGGCGATGCCCGTCTCGCCGCATTCGAGTCTCAGGTCCACTTTGCCGGCGCGGGCGTGCTTTACGGTGTTGTGGAGGGCTTCCTGCGCGATCCTGTACAGCGCTTCCTTCGCCTCCAGCGGCAGGCTCGGCTCCTCCCCCAAAGCCATGCGAACAGGAATCTCATACCGCGCCTCGACGGCCACCGCCTGCTTCTCCAGCGCGACGACGAGCCCCTCGGATTCCAGCGACTCGGGGCGAAGCTCGAAGATGAGGGAGCGCATCTCGGTGAGGCCGGCCTCGGCGAGGGAAAGCACGTATTCCAGCCACTCGTCCACGCGCTCGGGTTCGGCCTCGCGGCCGAGGAGGGTGCGCGCGGTGCGTGCGCCGAGCCCGATGCCGTACAGAGCCTGGGAGACCGAGTCGTGGAGTTCGCGCGCGAGGCGCTGCCTCTCTTCGAGGGCGGCCTTGCCCTGCGCGGCGGCGAACAGTTGCGCGTTCTCCACCGCCACGGCGGCCTGATCAGCGACGGCGCTCAGGAAGACGGTTTCGTCCTCGCCGGGCTCTTGCTCGGGCAGATAGTAGAGGTTGATGGCGCCGAGCACTTCTCCCCGCGCGACGAGCGGCACTATGTACCCCACATCCCATCGGGCCTGGCGAACGAAGGGATGCAGGGGAGCGTAGAGCGGGTCGTCGAGGAGCACTCGCCGGGCGCTCTGGACGAGGAGCGGCCGCCGCGAACGGAAGACGCGGAGGGTCGGCGTCTGGACCCCGCCGCGCCAGGAGGCTCGCATGGCGTCCGTGTATCCTTCGGGCAGGCCGTGGGAGCCGGCCAGCAGGAACACGCCCGTCTCCGAGTCCATGAGCACCACCGAGCAGGCGAGAGCCGCGGTGCTGTGGACCACCCCGGCGGCCAGCGCGTCGAGGGTGGCCTCCATCGTCTGGTCCACGGTCAGGCTCGCGGAGATGCCGGCGAGCGAGGTGACGCGCTCTTCGAGCATCCGGAAGGCTTCGAGGCGCTCGGTGACATCGCGGATGACGACGCATATGACTTCTCTGCCACCGTACGAAACGAGGCTCGCCGTGACCTCGACGTCCACGAGCGAACCGTCCTTGCGGCGATACCTCCGCTCGCCGACGAAGCGGTTCCCCTCGTCCCGGACGAGCCGGACGTTGGCATCCACGCTCTCCCGGTCGTGGGCGACGACGTCGTAGAGCGCCATGGACCGGAGCTCCTCCTCCGAATAGCCAAGGAGTTCTCCGAACGCGGCGTTCGATTCCAGAATGCGGCCCGTCGCGGCGTCGAAGAGGAAGATGCCTTCGGCGGCCTGCTCGACGACCGCCCGGTAACGTTCTTCGCTTTGCGCCAGCGCGTCCCTGTCCCGCTTTCGCTCGGTGATGTCCTCGACGATGGCGATGAAGTATTTCGGCTCCCCCGAAGGATCGCGCCCGAGCGAGGTGGTGAGCTGTATCCAGACCAGAGAGCCGTCTTTCCTGACGTATCGCTTCTCCATCGAATATCCCGGAATCTCACCGGAGAGGAGCCGCTCGTGGTACTCGAGGTCCGCTTCGAGGTCGTCGGGATGGGTGATGTCCTGAAACGACAGTTCGAGCAATTCCTCGCGGGTGTGGCCGAGGATCCCGCACAGCTTCTCGTTGACCCTCAGCCAGCTTCCATGCGGGCTGACGTGCGCCACCCCGACGGCGGCCTGCTCGAACGTCGCCCGGAACCGCTCCTCGCTCGCCCGCAAATCCTCCTCGTTCCGCCGACGCTCGGTGACGTCGTGTCCCACGATGCACGCCACCTCCCTCCCATTATGCACAACGACGCTCGCCGAGACCTCGACGTCAATGAGCGAACCGTCTTTGCGGCGATGCCTCCTCTCGCCGAGGGAGTGCCGGCCCCGGTCGAGAACTAGCCGGGCGTTCTCGTCGATGCTCCCCCGGTCGTGGGCGACGACGTCGTAGAGCGTCATGGACCGGAGCTCCTCCTCCGAATAGCCGAGCGCGTCGCGGAAGGCGGGGTTCGAGCCGACGAAGCGCATCGTTTCGGCGTCCACGAGGGAGATGTACTCCGTGGCCTGTTCGACCACGGTGCGATAAAGCTGCTCGCTCTGGCGAATCTCCTCTTCGGCGCGCCCGCGCTGGATGGCCGCGCCCAGAGTGTCGGCGGCTGCTTCGAGGGCTTCGATCTCCGCCCCCGACCAGTCCCGCTCCTTCTCGCACTCGTCCAACCCGATAAACCCCCACCACTCCTCTCCGACAAAGACCGACACGAGCGCGATGGACAACACCCCGTCCGCCCGAAGCAAGGTCTGTTCCTCCTCCGGGAAGTCTCGCGTATGCCCGCGCAACGGCTCTCCCCGCCCGAGGATCTCACCCCACCGGGCATAGTCGGTGGTCCGGTGCGGGAGGTCGGTCCTCGTCGGATTGTCCGCCCCAGCCCCGATGCCCGGAGCGAGCCACTCGTATTTCTTCGTGGGCAAAACGAGGCCATCGGCGTTCGAGAGGCTCTCGAAGATATACACGCGGCTCGCCCCGGCGGCCACTCCGAGGCGCGCGAGGACTTCGTGGGCGCTCTCCTCCCAGGAGGCCGCCCTTTCGAGGAAGCGCTCCGCCGCGAAGGCCACGGCCCGGAGGATGGCGTCCCGCCTTCTCAACGCCTCCTCCGCCCGCTTGCGCTCGGTGACGTCGCGGGCGGTGGCGTAGATGAGGTCTTCTTCGATCACCGGGACGGCCTTCCATTCCAGCCAGACCTCGGCACCGTCCTCGCGGAGGTAGCGGTTCTCGAAGTAGGCAGTCCGTTCACCCCTCCCCAAACCCTCCAACTCCCTCACGGTCGCCGCCCGGTCTTCCGGATGAACGAACTCGACGAACGGCTTCGCGAGCAACTCCTCGCGGGAGTAGCCCAGAGTCTCCTCGAAGGCGGGGTTCACGCGCTTGAAGTACCCGTCAGAACCCGCGACGCCGAGCAGGTCGAGCGAGACCTCGAAGAGGCGGTCCCTCTCCTCCTCGGCGCGCTTGCGGGAGGTGACGTCCCTGGCGACGACCAGAGTTGCCGCCCCGCCCTCGTCGTAGGCGATGGGCATAGACACCACCTCGACGTCCACGGCTCTCCCGTCGAGGCGAAGGAACTTCTCCTGGATGAGATCCGCGCGCTCGCCCTTCTCCCGGGTGCGCGCGATCCTCGCCTTCACGGTCTCCCGGTACTCCGGGTGGATGAAATCCATCACGGGTTCGCCGACCAAATCCTCCACGCAATCCGCGCCGAACAGCTCCACTCCCGCCGCGTTCACGAAGAGGACCCTCTCCCCGTCGTGGACGATGATCGAGTCGGGGGAGAACTCGACGAGCCGACGATAGCGTTCCTCGCTCTCCTGCAAACTCTCCTCCGCCCGCCCGCGCTCCCGCCTCGCCTCCGCCTCTTCGAGACTCCGCTCCACGGTGGCGCACAGACGGGCGAGGTTGTCTTTCATGACGTAGTCGGTGGCCCCGGCCCTCATCGCCCCGACCGCGGTCTCCTCCCCCACCTCCCCGGATACGATGATGAACGGCGCGTCCACGTCCGATTCTCTGAGGATGGCAAGCGCGTCCGGCCCGGAAAAGCGCGGCATCCGCCAGTCGGCGAGGACCACGTCCCACTCCGGGCCGTCGAGCGCCTCTCTCATCTCCGCCGGGGTCTCCACCCTTTCGCAATCCGGCTCGAAGCCGCCTTTTTCAAGCTCGAGCGCGAGGAGGAGGGCGTCGTCGGGGGAGTCCTCCACGATCAGGACGCGCAAGCGCGCGCGGGACGGTTCGCCCTCGCCGGGGTCCGGCTTCACTTCGACTCACCCCCAACCTCCTCGGGCGGGACGAGGCCGACGCGCACGGCGTACAGCGCGGCCTGGGTGCGGCTCCTCACGCCCAGTTTCGAGAGGATGTTGTGGACGTGGGACTTGACCGTCGTCTCGTCTATGAAGAGCTCGCGCCCGATCTGCTTGTTGGCGCTGCCGCAGGCGACGAGCTTGAGCACCTCGGTCTCGCGCTCCGTGAGGGACTCGGGGCTATCGGGGGCGCGCACCTCGCGCATGAGGCGGGCGGCGGCTTCGGGGGCGAGCTGGACCTGGCCGGCCGCGGCGGCCCGGATCGCCGCGCACAGCTCGTCGGCGTCGGTGGTCTTCAATAAGTAGCCGATGGCCCCGGCCCTGACTGCCCCCGTCACCGAGGCGTCCTCCAGTACGCTCGTGAGCGCGACGACCTCGACCTCGGGCATTTGGCTTCGGATCTCCTTCGTCGCCTCGATGCCGTCCATGACCGGCATGAGGAGATCCATGAGGACGACATCGGGCCGGAGGCTGCGCGACATCTCCACGGCCTCCTTGCCGTTTTCGGCTTCTCCCACGACTTCCAGCTCCGGCTCTAATTCCAGAAAGCCGCGCAGGCCGCGGCGGACCACCTTATGGTCGTCGGTTATGAGTATCCTGATCACCGCGCCGCGCTCCCATCTCTCATCCTTTGGATGGATAGGTTTCTCCACCTGAAGTACCCCGCGACATTCCATCGCCGGCCTGATGCCGAAACCCGCGCGCGGGGCTTTACTTCCCACAGGATACAGATAGCCACCGAACGAGCCTTTTGTCAAGGCCGGAAAGGGAGAAAGGCGGGTGTTCGCGAGTGTGCAAGTCAAGAAGGTTCGGACTCCGCAATGGGTGCGCGGAGCCGCGCGTCGCCGCGGGACCGGCTTGAGCGACCGGGCCGACAAACCCATCCGTCTCCTTCTCGTGGATCGCCAGCGGGTCGTTCGCGCGGGGCTGAGGATGAGGTTCGCCATGGAGCCCGATCTGGAAGTGGTCGGGGAGGCGGACGACATCGCCGGGGCGGCATCCCTCGCGAGCTCCCTGTGTCCCGACGTGATCGTCATGGACGTCGAGGCGCCGGGCGAGAGCGGAATCACCGCCACCGGGGAGCTTCGCTCCGCCTCGCCGGGTAGCGCGGTCGTGATCTTCACCCTCCGCGACGACGCCGCGACGAAAGAACGGACGCGGCAAATGGGCGCGGCGGCGTTCGTCGCCAAACACCAGACCGAGGAGATGCTGCTCGCGACGATACGGGGCGTATCGTCGCCGCAAAGGAGACGACGATGAAGATTCCATCGGGCGCGACGACAATACTGCGACACATCACCTGCCCGTTCTGCGAATCGGGCAAGCTCGTCTCTCTGGGACACGGCTTCGCCCGCTGCGGCTCCTGCGGATTACC
>JBOHBL010000370.1:0-5907 GCA_050698295.1 Rubrobacteraceae bacterium
GGCCGGAGCGCGGGGCTTCGCGGTCGCGCGGGCCGTCCTCGACGCCGACGACCCGGAGGCCGCCGCCCGAAAGTTGCGGTCGCTGCTTTGACCGTTCGAGCGGACCTCGTCTCCGCGATGCTCCCCGTCCGGGGAGACGGGAAAATTCTGCTCCTTCAGAGACCGGGAGGCACCTGGGACCCGCCGGGCGGGCGCCTCGCCTCCGGAGAGACTTTCGAGGAGGCTGCGATCCGGGAACTCTACGAAGAGACGGGACTCCTCTCCGCCCCTCAGCGCATGCTCGCGAGCTGGGTCGGTGGCGCGTCTGGGAAACTCCTCGCCGCCGTGACGTACACGGGAAGAGTCCGAAACTCGAAAGTCCGTCTTTCCGACGAACACCTCGGACACCGCTGGGCCTCCCCGGAAGAGTGGCTCGACCTCCGTAGCTGGTGGAGCCGCGAAAACCGCAAGCGAGTCGCCATCGCGGCGGCCCAACTCGCGAACGAAACCCCCTCCGAACCCCCGCGCCCGAAGACCCGCAGAGACGCCCCCCCGGTCGAGGCGAACCTCGGAGCCGGAAGCGTCCTCGTGGACACGAGCGGCGAAGAGCCTCGCGCCCTGCTCCTCCGCAGGCGCAAACCCCCCGTCGGGCTCTGGGAGAACCCCGGCGGCATGCTCGAAGACGGCGAGGACTTCACAGAGTGCGCCCGCCGAGAGACCTTCGAGGAGACCGGCATCACAGCCGAGCCGAAGACTCTCTGGTGGGCGCGGGTCGAGCCCTGGCGCTCCCCCGACGACCCTGAACTCTACGCCGGAGTCGGCTTCGTATCCTGGTGTTCGGACGGAGCAATAAAGGCCGAAAGCTCCGCCCACGACGCGAATCTCTGGGCCACCGAAGAAGAATGGCGCTCCCTGAAGACGTGGTACACGGAGGATGAATCGAACATTCTTTGGAAGACCATCCGGGAGATGGCGCATTGACGGCGCGAATCGCAAGCTCATTTCCCTACTCCCCACTCCCTACTCCCCACTCCCGGCGCAAGCCATGAACGAATTCGATGTCATACGGAGGATACGGAGCCTCCTCCCCGACGCGCCGCCGGAGGTCTCCGTTCCCATCGGGGACGATTGCGCCGTGGTGCGTCTCGGCGGACAGACGTGGGTCGCGGCGGCGGACATGCTTGTGGAGGGGCGCCACTTCAAAGGCTGGGCCTCTCCCGAGGACGTCGGCTACAAAGCCGTCGCCGTCAACGTCTCGGACGTGGCCGCAATGGGAGGGAAGCCGAAGTTTATCCTCGTTTCTGGAGGAGCTCCGGAGCCGGAGCCGGTGCTGCGGTGCTTCCGGGGCGCGGTCGAAGCCTGCCAAAAATTCGGCGTGTATCCCCTCGGAGGTGACACCACTCGCGCCCGAGACCTCACGGTAGACGTTTCGATCCTCGGCGTGCTCGAAACGAAACCCGTCCTCCGTTCCGGCGCGAAACCCGGAGACCTACTCGCCGTCACCGGAGAACTCGGAGCCTCAGCCGCCGGGTTTCTGGCGTTGGAGAACGGAGAGACCGGCTTCGAGCGGCTCGCGCGAAAACACCTCCGTCCCGACCCGAGGGTGGAGGCGGGCCTCGCGGCGGCGAGGCACGAAGCGCACGCCATGATCGACCTCTCCGACGGCCTCGCCTCCGATGTCCGCCGCATCTGCGAAAAGAGCGGCACGGGATGCGAAATACACCTCGACCTGCTTCCGGTCTCCAACGATACGAAGGCGCTCGCGGGATCTCTTGAACACGACCCCGAGCTGCTCGCCGCGACCGGCGGCGAGGACTACGAGTTGCTGATCTCCGCCTCCGAGAGCGTCGTGGAGAAACTGAGGCGGAAGATAAAAACCCCTCTAACCGTCATCGGAAAAGTCACCGAAAAAGACGTCGTCTTCAAGCGCGCCGGAGAGACGGTCGAGGGCCTCTCCGGCTGGGACCACTTCGGCTGAACGATCGCGGCGATGCGAGCCGGTCAGCCAGTCAGCAAAAACAAAAAGCTGACAGGCTGACGAGCGAGCGAAGCGATGCGGGCTGACTGGCTGACAAGCGCGACCGAAGGGAGCGAAAATGCCGAGCCGGGATTACGTGATCGGGATAGATTGCTCGACGACGGCCACGAAAGCCGTCGTATGGGACGGAAATGGAAACGCCGTCGCCGAGGGGCGTGCGACCTTCGAGCTTTCGTCCCCGAAGCCGGATTGGGGCGAGCAAAACGCCGAGGATTGGTGGGAGTCCACGAAGACGGCACTCCGGCGGGCCGCGCAGGTCGTGGACACGAGGCGCATCGGGGCCATCGGCATCACCCACCAGCGCGAGACGTTCGTGTGCCTCAACGAGGACGACCACCCGATCCGGCCCGCCATCCTGTGGCTCGACTCGCGCGCGAAGGAGGAGGTTGACCGGTACGGCTCGGAGGAGGTGCATCGCATCACCGGGAAGCCCCCGAATCCGACGCCGGGTTTCTATAAAATGCTTTGGCTCCGCGAGCACGAACCCGCCACGATGGAGCGCGCCGTGAAAGTCGCGGACGTGCATGCGTTCCTCGTCCACCGCATGACCGGACACTGGCGAACCTCGTGGGCGACCGCCGATCCCCTCGGTCTCGTGGACATGGAGAGCTTCGAATGGTCGGATGAGATGCTCGGCGAGGTCGGCCTCGGTCGCGAGCATATGTGCGAGCTTTTCGCTCCGGGGGATGTGATCGGGGAATTGCGGGAGGATGTCGCCCGCGAAGTCGGCCTCCCCGCCGGGCTTCCCGTCGTGAGCGGCGTCGGCGATGGACAGGCGGCGGGCCTCGGGGCGGACATCACCGAGCCGGGGCGGGCGTATTTGAATCTCGGCACGGGAATCGTCTCCGGAACGTACAGTGAAAATTATTCGTACCACAATGAGTACCGTGTCCTCTCCGGCCCGGTTCCGAGGACGTATACGCTCGAAACTTTGCTCCCGGCGGGGACGTACACGGTGAGTTGGTTTTGCGACAAGTTCGCTCACGTGAGGGCGAGCGACTTCGGACTCGCGCTCACGACGGAGCAGATTTTGGAGACCGCCGCCGCGCAGCTCGAACCCGGCTCCGACGGCCTCTTCGCCGTGCCATATCTCAACAACGCGCTCATGCCGTACTGGGACTTCGACGCGCGCGGCATCATGGTGGGGTGGACGGGCGTGCATGGGAAAGCGCACGTATACCGCGCCATCCTCGAAGGGATCGCCTTCGAGCAACGCCTCATGACCGACGGCGCGGAGAAGGGACTCGAAAAGCCCATCGAACACCTCATCGCGCTCGGCGGCGGCTCGCGGAGCGCACTATGGTGCCAAATTATCTCGGACGTCATGCAGCGACCCATCTCCGTCGCTCGCGAAGCCGAAAGCACGTGCCTCGGCTCCGGCATGCTCGCCGCCGCCGCGTGCGGAATGCACCCGAGCATAAAAGAAGCCGCCTCCGCCATGAGCGGCACGAACGCCCACTTCGAGCCCGACGAAAAACAGTCCGCCCGCTACGACGAACTCTACAAAATCTACAAAGACATATACCCGAGCCTCCGCCCGATCTTCCCGAAGATCACCGAAGCCATGAAGAGCGTCGAGTCCCGATAAACCGTACCGGGGCGGGGCTTTCGACACGGTATTTTGGGAGCGCGGGCATCTTGCCCGCATGAACGAACGGCGCATATCGCGGGCAGAATGCCCACGCCCCGGAATTTCGCCTCCCTCGAATGCGTGCCTCTTCACCCGGACTCGGTGGTATCCCGACACGAGGGGTTCGGATCCCGACGAAATCCGCCGCAAACGCCGACGAAAAACCACGATCACCGAAGCCGGAGATTCCGCCGATACTCCGCTCCAAAAAACCCACGGCGACACCCATCACGCCACCCCCCCGGCAAATGAACCGACGACCGCATCCCCCCGGAACCCTCGTCCGACCCCGTGAAGAGAACACGACGTGTCATACGGAATCCGATTAATCGCTTCCCCGTCTGATTCGCCATGTCCACCCGTAGAGACGTAGCATGCCGTGGAGACGTAGCATGCTACGTCTCTGCAAACGTTGCGCCGACTCGAACGGAACCATTCAACCGGATTCGGTATCATGCCGATTCCGTTCGTCGCTTTCGGACAAAGACTTCGAATATCCCGGTTTCGTACCGTCCCGCGATCCCCTCGAAATACACTCCCATCCTCCGAAAATGAAGGCTGTTGCAACCGATTTTGGTTTATGGTATTAATGTTCGCTTATAGAACATTTGAGCCAAATCTTTGGGAAAAGGAAGGCGGCGACGATGAAGGCGGGGATGTCCACCACGAGTGGGTCGTGGGCGGGCTGCGGGGTGTTTCGGGGCGAGCCTCGCGGGCTTTCGCGTATGTGACGGTTCGATGTGCCGGGGATGGAGTGGGAATGGCGGGCTGAAAGGAGGCTCGCCGGAGATGGGAAAGGGGAAATTCATGGCGGAGATTTACGATCACGCGGGGAGTCCGGTGAAGCACGGGCGCACTCGCGTGAACGGCATTCGGATGCATTATGTGACGGCGGGCGAGGGGGAGCCGCTCCTTCTTTTGCACGGCACACCGAAGACGCACTATTACTGGTACAAGCTCATCCCTCTTTTGACGGAGCGATTCACCGTCGTCGCGCCCGACCTCCGGGGCTTCGGCGACACCGACCGGCCCCCGGCGGAAGAAGGGTACGACTCCCGCACGAACGCCGACGACATGGCGGAATTGATGACCTTCCTCGGCCATGAGACGTTTCATGTGCATGGTGAGGATCGGGGGGCGGAGTTCGCGTATGCGCTCGCGGCGACGCGGCCCGAGAGGGTGAAGACGCTTTCTTTCGCGGAGATGCTTTTGTCCGGGGAGGGGCTCGAGGAGTGGTCGTTTTTCACGCCGGAGAATGTATCGGCGCAGTTCGAGCTTCGGGGGGTGTGGCTTTGGCATATTCCGTTTTTCTGGATACCGCATATACCGGAGATGCTCATTGCCGGGCATGAGCGGGAGTTTTGGGAGTTTTGGATCAAGGCCGAGACATACAACCCGACCGCCATCGCCGACGAGGCGATTGACGAGTGGATCTCGCGTCTCTCGGCCCCCGGCGGACTCCGAGGCGTCCTCGAAACATACCGGGCCGGGCTAAAAAACGCCCGCATAAACAAGGAACTCAAAAAGACGAAGATATCCATGCCCATCCTCACCATCGGGGCGCCGGAGTTCTTCGGGAACCTCGTCGAGGATCAAATGAAGAAAGTCTCCGAGGGCGTGGAGCGGGCGGAGGTCTTCGAGGAGTGCGGCCATAGTTTGGCTCTCGAAGCCGAGGATCGCCTCGCGAGAGTGCTTCACGAGTTCATGCTCGAAAGATAAGGGATGGGGAAGGGCCGATGAGCGCGGATTCGTCCCGTCTCCGCGAGAAAGGTTTTTGACGTGGAAAACATAGCTTTGTGGAAGCGGATGGCGGCCGAGTTCATCGGCGTGTTCCTTTTGTGTTCGATCGGGCTTATGGTCGTGGCGACCGCGATCACGACCGGGCAGCTCGGACTCTTCGATCTCAGCGTGGCGTTCGCGTTCGCCATCATGATATGCCTCGTCGTCGTCGCCGCCGTGAGCGGAGGCCACATAAACCCGGCCATCACAGTCGCGCTCGCGGTGTACGGGCGATTTCCGTGGCGCGAGGTTCCTTTGTATATCTCGTCCCAGATCGCGGGCGGAGCCGTGGGGGCGTTCGTGCTTTACGCCATTTATCAAGGGCCGATCCGGGCTTTCGAGGAGGCGAACAACATTATCCGGGGCGAGCCGGGGAGTGAGATCACGGCCATGATCTTCGCGTGCTTCGCCCCGAACCCGGCCATCGCCGCCGCGCAAGACCCCCCATGGACGGCGGACATCATCTCGCTCCCCACCGCCC
>JBOHBL010000371.1:0-1212 GCA_050698295.1 Rubrobacteraceae bacterium
CGATGTTCCGGGCCGTGTCGGATACGACGCTCTCCAAAGCCCGGAGAGCTTCGCGCTTGTCTCTGTCCGCCGGATAGTCTCCGGCGTCCCACGCCGCCCGAAGGAGTTTCAAAGTCCGCTCTTCATCGAGCCTTCCCGGACGAAGCAGGAAGCCGGAGAGCGCGAGGGCGTAGTCATGGCGACCGCCTCCGCCATGCTCCCGGTGCTTCGGGAGATGCCTCGCTATGAGGGAGGCCGTGGCGAGTTCCCGGAGACGCTCTTCGAGTTCCCCGGCCTCGATCCTCTCGACTTCGAGACCGCTCCCCCGATGCCACACGTACTCATCGCCGGAGGGATGCAACGACGGAGCGACGATGGTTTGACGCCCGTTGGCGCGGAGTTCCACGAGTTTGCTTTTGTCCGTGTCCTTGAAGTCCCGGCTTTCGACGCCCTCCGAGCGATACCACCAATGACTATGCGGCCTCTCCTTCCTGCCGCTCGTGAGCGTCGGAGGGAGGAACCGCCCGGAGAGCTTCACGGCCTCCTCGGAGTCGAGGTCCACGTCCACGAGCCACCCCGACGGCTCTCCGGTGAGGAGGCCGATATTCTGTCCGTTCGTCCAGTAGCTATCCACTTCCTCCGGCGCGATGCGAAGATCCTCCCATCCCCTCCGTCCGGGATTGTTCTCTCCGGCGGGGACGGGGATCACGGACGCGCCGCGCTCAATGTAGCTCCGCGCGGCCTTCCTCCGCTCGTCGGCGCTCACGCGGCGACTTCCAAGCCGTCCTCGACAATCCACCGCCGCGCCTCTTCCGCCTCGACTTCCGAACATCCGAGGAGCCGCGCCAGTTCGCGGGCTTCGAGGTGGAGGGCTTCGGGACGGAGGGAAATCAATGGCCTAAGATCGGCCAGAGGTTCCGTCCTACCCCTCTGGTAAACTGGTTCTGCGGGAGTTCTCATATCCTCCCCTCCCGTGTCCCCGCCGCCGTCGTCCCGGCGGCTTTTTCTTTACTTCCGGTTACGGCCTCGCATCCATGCGTCGAGGTCATCCCGGTGGAAGCGGACGGCCATTCCCGGCCCAGACTCACGGAGTTTCCCGGCTCGCGCGGCTCTCCAGAGCGTGGTTCGGTTGACTCGACAAAACCGGGCGGCTTCTTCGTAAGTGAGGTACGGGCTTTTCGTCCCCGTTGCTTCCATTGCTTCTCCTTTTCGCGCCGTTTCCATGCCTTGCAT
>JBOHBL010000372.1:0-5980 GCA_050698295.1 Rubrobacteraceae bacterium
TCTCCCGGTCTCCGTCGTCGTGGCGACCTGCGACCGTCCGGACGACCTCCGCGAGTGCCTGCGAAGCCTGACCTCGCAAAATACCTCGCGGTCGGTCGAAGTCGTGGTCGTCGACAACCATCCCGCCTCCGGCCTGGCGCCTCCCGTGGTCGCCGAGTTTCCGGGGGTGGCGCTGGTGGACGAAACTCGCCAGGGACTCGCGTACGCGCGAAACAAAGGGTTCACCGCGAGCCGCGGCGAAGTCGTCATCGCCACGGACGACGACGTGGCGGCGCCGCCCGACTGGCTCGAGAAGCTCGTCGCCCCCTTCGCTCGCCCCGAAGTGATGGCCGCGACCGGCAACGTGCTTCCGCTGGAGCTGGAAACACTCGCCCAACGCCGCTTCGAGGAGTACGGTGGACTCGGACGGGGCTTCGCGCCCAAAGAAGCCGACGGCGAGTGGTTCACGTCGTTCCGGGACCGGGCCGCGCCGACCTGGGAGCTTGGGGCGACGGCGAACGCCGCCTTCCGGGCCGGCGTATTCGGCCATCCGGAGATCGGGTTGATGGACGAAGCGCTCGGGCCGGGCACCTCCACGGGCGTCGGCGAGGACACGTACCTCTTCTACAAAATACTCAAGGCGGGCTACGCGATCTCCTACGAGCCGTCGGCTTACGTGTGGCACAGGCACCGGCGCGAGATGAGCGGCCTGCGAGGCCAAATCTACAACTACAGCAAAGGCCACGTGGCCTACCAACTGACCACCCTGCTGCGCGACCGCGACTCTCGCGCCGTCAAAGACCTGTTGGTTCGACTGCCGAAGTGGCATCTCAAACGGCTCGCGTCGTACGCCAAAAGGCTGCTGCTCGGCGGAAACCGGTACCCGTTGAGCCTGACCCTGCTCGAGATCCAGGGCAACATCGCGGGCCCGTGGTGCCTGTGGAAGTCGCGCCGGCGCGTCAGGCGCGAAGGCCGCAGCGACCCGTACATCCCCGTCTCCCGCCGCCCCAACTAGAGCGTTCCGCGAAATCGGGCGATAATATAACCGTTGGCAAGGAGCAGGCGAGCGGAGTCGCTAACTTCCACAGTGACGAAGCTCGGGCCTGGGACCCGTCAGGAGAATGTCGGTTGTCGCCGGAGAAACGCGAAACAGGTTCACCTGGGGACGCGGACGCTTTGCCTCCCGTCTCCGTCATCATGGCCGTGTACAACGGCGAACCGTACATCGGCCAGGCGCTGGAGAGCGTGTTACGCCAGACCCACCAGGACTTCGAGTTCATCATCGTCGACGACGGCTCGACGGATCGAACCGGGAAAGTTCTGGACGACTACGCCGCTCGCGACGCTCGCATAAGGGTGATCTCCCAGACCAACGCCGACCAGCCGGCGAGCCTGAACCGGGCGCTCGCGGAAGCCGAGCACGAGTGGGTGGCCGTCCTCGACGCCGACGACGCGTGCATGCCGCACCGACTGGAGACGCAGCTGCGCGCGCTGCTGAGGGAGCCTTCGATCCGCGTGATCGGCTCTCGCGCGGTCTGGATGAACCAGTGGGGCAAAGAGCGGGGGGTGAGGGCCTTCGGGCCGGAGTCGGTATCGGAATTCGAGCGACTCGTCGAGCGGGACGAGAACGTGGTCATCGTCCACCCGTCGGCGATGATGCATCGCCAAACCGTACTGTCGCTCGGGGGGTACGACACGAACTTCGGTCCCGCCGCGGACATCGAGCTGTGGAGCCGCGTCTCCGACGAGTACGCCGTGGTTTCGCTCCCCGAGCCCCTGATCTACTACCGGGTTCACCCGGAAAACATGTCCATAACGCGCTTCTTCGAACAGAAGCTGATGACGCGCTGGATCAAATCGCGACAACGCGCTCGCCGCCGGGGACTCCCGCAACCCACCTTCAAGGAATACCGCGACTCTCATGAAGTCCGGCTCACGCTCCGACGGCTGAACCACGCGCGCCAGGACTGGGGACAATACCTGATGCTACGCAGCGTGCTGGCGTGGTGGGCGGGCCGCCGCCCAATAGCCCTGATGATGCGCGCCGCGGCCATCGCCCTGGTCCCGGTCCAGGCGACGAGCCGCTCGCGAGTCCGTCCCGGCCGTCCTCAACCTCCCGGAGAGACGGTGTAACCATACCGGGCCAGCAAAGGCGCCGTGAGCGCGGTCACGACGGCGCGGTCTTTCGACGCCATCTCTTTTTTCCAGCGGTCGTCGGGCTTTAGCTCGACAGAGCCGGTGTCGAAGCGGTTCGGGTTGCCCGAAATGGTGTGGCTCACGCCGAGCCTGACTTCATTCTCTCCGGCAAGCGGGAGTTTCGAGTCCGGCTCGTCTGTGAAGTCGAGGATGTTCCGGAAGCTCTCCTTCGGCTCGGCGACGAAGTCCTCGTAGCGGAGGCGCATGTATCTGTCGTTTCTCCAGAGGGTTTCGATGGAGACGTTCCAAACGTCCCAGAGAGCGGCGCTGTCGAACGCGCTCTTCTGGTGCATGAACTCGCGGTCGGCGCTGTCGGGCTGTTCTTTCTTTTTGAGCCAGGAATAAGCGGCGGCGCGAGGGTCGCGCACCAGGTGGAGGACGCGGAGGTCTATCTCGGGGATCATGGCGATAGCCCGTCCGTAAGCCGGCTCTTTCGATGAATCCACGATGACCCGGCTGTTCGTGACGGACTTTATGGCCTCGTAGAGCCTCGCGGAGGATGTCAGGAACTTACCCATTCGTTTTTCGAGTTCGGACCTCCCGCCCTCCGTCAGCATCCTCGGTATATGCCTGGTTCTCGCGCCGGAATATTGAAGGCGCATGATCTCCTTCGCGTCCACGTTCTCCATCCCGCCGAAGGCGCGGTCGAAGACGGCGTTCCAGAGCGGGCATTCGCGCGAGTGGCGTCCGCAACCGCAAAGGCGGTTCTCGATGAGGGCGTGTTTCCAGATAAAGTTCATCTCGCCGCCGGAGAAAAAGCCGTCGATCCGGGCGAGGGAATTAGCCAGGATCGTGCTTCCGCTTCGCCCGAAACCCGCGATGTAGAGGACTTTCACTTTATCCATCGTTCCCCCGAAAGCGGACCGGAAGATACCGTTTCGCCACATTCCAGAATTCGCCGATGAACTCCCTGTCCGTCTCGGTGAGGCCGAAAGCGAGGAGGAGGGCGAGGAAGGCGACCCCGAAGACGGCTCCGACGGCGGCTATCGTGGGGATGGCGGCGGAGAACGGGAGTATGAAGCCCGCGGCGAAAGCCATGCCCGCGGCTATGAGTCCGGCGGAGAGTGGTTTGAGCCACGTCGGGTTGTACGGCCAGTATCCGAGGCGGCGTTTCACGGCGATGAGGGTCGCGGCGTTTTCGGTGAAGATCGCGGTCGCCATCCCGACGGCCGCGCCGAGTATCCGCCCCTCCGTCGTGTCGGCGAGGCCGATGAGCGCGACGCTCACGATGACGCCGATGATCGCGGCGGTCGCCGTGGCGGCCATGACGACGTTCTGGTTGTCGGTCATCGCGAGCATGCGCGGCGTCGGACCGACCGAGGCGCTGAAAAGCTGCGCGAAGGCGACGATGATGAGGGCGTATACCCCCGTCGCCGCCTCCTCCCCGAAGCCGAGCACGAGAACGTCCTCGGCGAGGAGGAGAATCGCGAGGAAAATGCCGAAAGCTCCCGTGAAGATCCAACGCGAAATATCCTTGTAAAGCCGCCCGAGGTTCTCCCGATCCCCCCTCGCGTGGAGGCTCGATATGATCGGGGAGAATATCCCCGAGAAGGCGAAGCGCACGATGGTCGAGAGCGTCGCGGTTCGGGCGGCAGCGGTGAAGATGCCGACGGGCGCTCCGGCGGCGAAGAAGCCGATGACCCACACCGCCGACCACGTGTTCATGTACTGCGCCCCGGTCGAGATCGCCATCGGTATCGAGACGGAGAAGAGCGCCCTCGTCTCGAACTTCGGCTTCACGCTCCGGTCGAAGAGGAGCGGGAAGAGTTTTCTCAGGAAATACACCGAGATGGCGGCTCCGATGAACATCGAAAGCCCGTACGCGGCGATGACGCCGACGAGGCCGGCCCCGACCACGTAAAACACGGGGAGGAGAAGGAGATAAAGGGCGGGTCGTATCATTTGCTGAACATAGCTCGCGTACGTCACGGTCTGAAAACCCTGCGTCGCCCACAAAACCATCATCATGAACGTGAAGAACGGGAGCGTGGCCGCGAACGCTCGAAGCACCGTCCCCATCTCCGGCGCATTGTAGAAACGCTCGGCCATGAAGCCCGCCCCGAGGAACATAAGAACCGCGAGGACGAGGCTCACCGCGAGAGAAAGTAATATCGTCTGTATGATCGTCCCGCGCACCCGCGAGGGATCGTCCTCGGCGCGGTAATGGGCGACGTAGCGAACGACGCCGTTCTCCATCCCGAAGCGCGAGAGAATTTGCCCGAGGTTCACCGCCGCGACCCCCGACGTATAAAAACCATACGATGCGATCCCGAACAACTGCGCGATGGCGACTTGCGTGGCGTACCCGAGCGTCCGCCCGACGCCTTGCCCGGCGGTGCTTATCCCCGCCCCGCGAGCCACGCGGGCGACATACGAATCCTCCTCCGTCGAGACACTGTCCGGCGCGTCGCCGGAGGGATGCTTTTTCGGATCTTCCGGGCCTGACGGCTTTTCGGGATTCTCGGGATTCACGGCGACAGATTATATAGATGTCATCGACGTTTTCGAGGCGCGACGCTTCTTAGAATACACGGCGACCTTTTCGACGCAGAGCGCGAGCCCGAGCCACGACCATCCGATCCCGAAGGCTATCCACATCGCCGCTCCGAACTCTCCGAAGTCCCTCCACACCGATATCAGGCCGGCGAGCGAGGCGATGGCGAAGGGAAGCGTCCCCCACACCGGCAGGCTCCTCGACACTCCGACACCGAAGACGATGGAGCCGATAGCGAGAACCACGAACCCTACCCGCATCGCCGTGTAGGCGGGGACACTCATGATGAAGACTTCATCGATGGCAAGGTAGTATTTCCCGACATCGCCCGCGATGACGAGCAAAGCCCCCGCGGCCACCGTCCAGAAACCGAGGGCGGACAGGAGATCGCGCTCCCTCGCGTGGAAGAAATAAACCCCGGCCAGCCCGGCGAGCATCAACAGCGGCGCGGACGGGAAGAGCTTCCAGAAGACGTTCGGGGTCTTGAAAGCGTAATCCGAGAGGTAGACCCCGAGCGGCGAGAGCGCCCACAAAACGCCCGCCGGGATGCAAAGGAGGAAGCTCCAGTTCAGCAACGCTCGCGGAAACTTCAAACCAACGTCCTCAGTACAGCGGGAGGGGTTCGCCGCCGGCGTCGGCGAGGATGTACTCGTCGAACATGCGCCGGACGACTTCCCGGTTTTCGCTCGCGATGTCGTCGTCCATGTTCGGGTCGGTCTTCGCGTCGTAGAGCCTCGCTCCTTCGCCGTCGGAGCGGCAGACGAGGATGTGCTCGTCGTCGCGCGCCCAGGAGTGGTCGTCGTAGCCGAGGGTGAAGTGCGGACGCTCTTGTTCGGGTTCATTCCCTTCGAGAAGCGGAGTCAAATCCTGCCCGGTCATCTGTTCGGGGCGTTCGAGGTCCACCCGCGAGAGGATGGTCGGGGCGATGTCGTGGATCGAGGCGTGGAAATCGCTCGTTTCGCCCGCTCCCATTCCCTCCGGATGCCGGATGAGGAACGGGATGTCCGTGAGTTCGGGCCAGAGGGCTTCGGCGACTTTTCCGGTGAAGCCGTGTTCGGCGAGCGAGACTCCGTGGTCGCTTATGACGATGAGGAGGGTGTTGTCCAGAAAGCCGAGGTCGTCCATCCTGTTGAGGAAATCGCCGAGCCACTTGTCGGTCATGGTGACGTCCCCGGCGTAAAGCGCGCGCATCCTCTCGAGTTCGCGATCTCCGATCCAGGAGTCCTCGCCGTAGTTCGGGGCGATGGGGTCGGGGCCGTCGTAGTCCGGATCGTCGTAGAGGTACACGTATTTTTTCGGCGGGTCCCAGGG
>JBOHBL010000373.1:0-3110 GCA_050698295.1 Rubrobacteraceae bacterium
GGCGACGCCGAGCGAGAGGAGCCGGAGCGATGCGCCGTCGGCTCCGGGGGCGACGAATTGCGGGAGGTACGCGAGGAAGAAGACGGCGATCTTCGGGTTGAGGAGGTTCGATACGACGGCTTGGCCGAAGACGCTCGACAGGCTCATCGGCGCGTCCTCCATCGCGGGAGCGATAGTCCCCCGAACCAAAAACGCACGGAGGCCGAGGTAATAGAGATACGCCGCCCCGACGTACTTGACCACCGAATACGCCGTCGCGGAGTTTGCGAGTATGGCCGACAGTCCCGCCGCCGCGAAGAACGAATGCCCCACGAGGCCGACGCTCGCGCCCGCCGCCGAGACGAGCGCGGCCCGGCGACCGATAGTCACGCCGCGGGTGAGAACCAAAATATTGTCCGGTCCCGGAGCCACGATGACCACGAGCGAAGCCGCGAGGAAAAGCGCGAGCGTGGCGTCATGAGCCATGATCCCTCCCTTCCGACGTCACCGCCTCATTGTATCGCCGCGAGAACCGAGGGGTCTCCGAGCGATCGGGCGACTATATCCGCCGCGCCAAGCTCCACCCCCTCCTCCGACGGAACCCCGATGACGTACATCCCCGCCGCCCTCGCAGCCTCCACTCCCGGCGGCGAGTCTTCGAGCGCGACGGAACGCTCCGGCTCCGCGCCGAGCCGCTCGCACGCAGTCCGGTAAAGCTCCGGGTCGGGCTTCGGATTCGACACGTCGTCCGAGCCGAGAACGATGTCGAAAGCCCCGCCGAGGCCGGAGCGAGAAAGCGCCTCCTTCACCAACTCCCGCGGCGAGTTCGACGCGACGCCGAGGGGCCGCTTGCCGTGAAGCTCCCGAACAAGCTCCTC
The DNA here is from genome assembly GCA_050698295.1 of Rubrobacteraceae bacterium. Taxonomy (GTDB): domain Bacteria; phylum Actinomycetota; class Rubrobacteria; order Rubrobacterales; family Rubrobacteraceae; genus JACCWD01. The sequence continues at coordinate 858 of JBOHBL010000373.1, forward strand.
GGCCCCCGGCATCGGACGCGCCCCGCCCGCGACCTCGGGCCACGAAAGGGTGATGAGTTCTTCGAGGATTTCATCCTCCCGGCCCGGCAAACCGAGAACGCCGCATATATACCGCGCGGCCCGCTTCCCGCTCGCCCCGACGAGGTTCCGTTTGTGTTCGGGGGTGAGCGCCTCGCCGTGGGCCGCGAAGAGCGCGGACTCGCCCCTCGTCCAGCATTTCTCCGTGTCGAGGAGGAGGCCGTCGCAATCGAAGACGACGGCCCCGCCATTCTTTCTATTCAACGGTTACGCTCTTTGCGAGGTTGCGCGGCTTGTCGGCGCTGAGGCCGCGATCCTTCGCCACATAGTACGCGAGAAGCTGCAACGGCACCGAGGCGACTATTGGGGCGAGCAGGACATCCGACTTCGGCACCGGCAGCACGACCCGTGAGATCCTCCGCGCGTCCCTGTCGTCCTCGCGGGCGATGGTGATGACGTTGGCTCCCCTCGCCACGGTCTGGTCCACGTTGGAAAGGGTCTTTTCGCGGATGAGTCCTTCTCCGAGTACCGCAACCACGGGACAGTATTCGTCCACGAGGGCGATGGGTCCGTGCTTCATCTCGCCCGCCGGGTACCCTTCCGCCGGGATGTATGATATCTCCTTGAGCTTGAGCGAGCCTTCGAGGGCGATGGGATAGGCGTCTCCGCGTCCGAGGAAGAGGGCGCACCGCGCCTCCTCGAAGACCTCGACCGCCTCATCCATCCCGCCAGAGAGGAGATCGAGGGTTTCATCGACTTTTTCCGGGGCGCGGCGCAGCGAGCGTCCGAGTTCGAGGAGCTTCGACTCCGAAAGCGTTTCTTTCGCCTTTGCCAGCTCCAGGGCGAGGAGGTCCATCACGGCGATTTGCGTCGTGAACGCCTTTGTCGAGGCCACCGCGATCTCCGGCCCCGCCTTCGTGTGCAATACCGCGTCCGCCTCGCGGGTGATGAGAGATCCCCTCGTATTGGTGAGAGCAACTACCTTCCCACCGAACTCTCGCGCCGCTTCGATGGCCGCCAGAGTGTCTATCGTCTCGCCGCTCTGGGAGATGGCGACGACGAGGGTGTTCTCGTCTCCGATGGGTTCGGAGTAGCGGTACTCGCTCGCCACCGCGACCTCGACGGGGATGCGCGCCAGACGCTCGATGACGCTTTTGGCGAGGAGCCCTGCGTGAAACGCCGTCCCGCAAGCGGCAATCACGACCCGGTCCACCTTCGAGAGATCCAGGTCGAGGCCCAGATCTACCTCGCCGTCGGCGTCGAGGTTGTCGGCGAGGGTGGCCCGAAGAGCAGCGGGTTGCTCGTGGATCTCTTTCGACATGTAGTCCTGGAAACCGCCGAGTTCTATCGCTTCGGCGTCCCAATCCACCTCGAAAAGGTCGCGCTCGACGGGTTCGCCGTTCGCGTCGAACACCTCCACTCCCTCCGAGGTCAATACGGCGATCTCACCATTCTCGACGAAGAGGAACTTGCGCGTCCGGTCCAGAAGCGCCTGGACGGCGCTCGCGAGGTAGTTTTCTCCCTCGCCGAATCCGATGACGAGCGGGCTCTGCTTGCGGGCCGCCACGACGACCCCGGGCTCCGCCACGCACACCGCCGCGATCGCGAACGACCCTTCGAGATCCGGAAGGGTCGCGGCAACGGCTCGCCGCAAACTCTCTCCCGCCGAAACCCGCTCTTCGAGGAGGTGAGCGATGACTTCGGTGTCAGTCTCGGAGCGGAAGACGCGGCCTCTTTCTTCCAGCCCTTCTTTTATCTCCGCGTAGTTCTCGATGATACCGTTGTGGACGACGGCCACGCCGTCGCTGCCGCCGAGGTGCGGGTGAGCGTTCGTCTCGCTCGGTTTCCCGTGCGTCGCCCAGCGGGTGTGGCCGATCCCGACCCGCAGCGAAGAGAGGCGTCCGTTCCTTTCGGCGACCTCTTTCGCGAGGCTCGCCAGAGGCCCGACCCGTCGTATCTGCTCGATCCGACCTCCGTTTTGCAGGGCGAGGCCGGCAGAGTCGTACCCACGATATTCGAGGTGCTTCAGGCCGTCCATCAAGACCTCGACGCACCCCTCTTTGCCGACGTAACCAACGATGCCGCACATGGATGTATCCTCCCTTCTTCAGACCCCAACACGAGAACGATGCGCGGAAAGCGAGAGAAAAGTAAAAACCCCACAGCGATCAGCGAAAACAAAAGCTAACGGTTTGTAGAGACGTAGCATGCCGTGGAGACGTAGCATGCTACGTC
>JBOHBL010000374.1:0-3486 GCA_050698295.1 Rubrobacteraceae bacterium
TCCGTGATCTCCTTGTTCTCCGCGTGGACGAGGACGGGGAGTCCAAGTTCCGCCGCCTTCGCCATCCCCTCGTACAAAGTGAGATCATCAGCGGGCTGAAAATCAATCGTCCCGGTCGTGGACATGAACGCCTTGAAACCGGCTACGCCTCTTTCGGCAAGCTCCTCCATGCGTTCGAGGTTGCCGGGGACGAGGCCGCCGTAGAAAGCGAAGTCCACGAGCGAGGATCTCTCAGCGAGGGCGAGCTTTTCATCGAAGCTCTCCGCGTCAATTGTTGGCGGGTAGGCGTTGAGCGGCATCTCGATGTACGAAGTCAGTCCACCCGCCGCCAGAGATCTGGAGCCGGTCTCGAATCCTTCCCAGTGAGTGCGTCCCGGCTCGTTGAAATGGGCGTGGGCGTCCATGCCGCCGGGGAAGACGTGGAGATTGGAGGCGTCAATCTCTTCGGTGGCCGGACCTTCGATCTCCGGCGAAACTTCGGAGATCCTCCCGTCCTCGACGGCGAGGTCGGCGGAGATTTCGCCTTCCGGGGTGACGAGGATCCCACCGCGGACGATCACATCTCTCACGACTCGTCCTCCGCGAGAAGTTCGATGAAGCGGCTCACGACGTTTATCGCCACCCCCACGTCCTCTTTGGTGACCGACTCGGCGGGATTGTGGCTTATGCCTCCCTCGCATCGCGCGAAGAGCATCGCCGGAGCGGTGAGCGCGGCCATCTGCGCGGCGTCGTGGCCCGCGCCGCTCGGGATGCGACATACCGGAAGCCCGGAGGCTTCCATCGCTTTGCCCAGATAAGCGGTCAACCTCTCGTCCATCGGAATTGCGGCGTTTTCCTGGCGGAGCTGCCACGAATGGTCGCAGTTTCTGGAGGCGGCGATCTCTTCCGCTCGCTTTTCGAGATGGTCGCGCAGCCTCTCGCGTGTCGCGTCGTCCGGGTGACGGAGGTCGAGGGAGATCCTCGTCTCGCCGGAGATGACGTTCGAAGCTCCCGGCAACGCCTTTATCTCCCCGACGGTGGCGACCGCTTCCGGCTCCGCCTTCGCCGCTCGCTCCACCTCCAGCACGAACTCGGCGGCGGCGCAAAGAGCGTCTTTCCTCCCCTCCATCGGAACGGTTCCGGCGTGACCGGCCTGTCCGGTGAAGCTCGCGTGAGCGCGGGTCTGGCTCTGTATGCCCGTGACGACGCCCACGGGGAGGTCTTTACGTTCGAGTACCGGACCCTGCTCGATGTGGACCTCGCAATACCCGAGGAGGTCGCCGTTCCCGCGTCCGCTCTTTTCCAGAGCCTCCGGGTCGCCGCCGAAGTCGCGGACGGCTCGGGCGAGCGTGACCTCATCGCGGTCCACGAGCTTTAGCCGTTCTTTGTCGAAGGCTCCGGCGTACACGGAGCTTCCGAGGTACGTCGTGCCGAAGCGGAATCCCTCCTCGTCGGCGAAGGCGACGATTTCGATGGAGAAGGGAAGTTTGTCGCCGCGCAGCTTTTGGACGCAGGCGATGGCGAGCATCACGCCGAGGATGCCGTCGTACTTCCCGGCGTCGCGGACGGTGTCGAGGTGCGAACCGAGGATGAGGGTCTTTCCGCCCTCCCCCTCGTAGCGACCGATGAGGTTGCCGATGGCGTCATGCTTCGTGGTCATGCCGGCGCCGCGCATCCAGCCGGAGACGATGTTGTTGACCTCCCTCATGGACTGGCAGCCGTAGGGACGACAGATGCCTTCGGAATCCTCGCTGATGTTCGAGAGGAGTTCGCACCTCTCCATGACGGTCGTCGCCGTGTCCTTCATCGTCCCTCCCTTTTATTCACGAGCCTCCACAGGCTCGCCGTCTCCGTCGCCCAGAACCACCGTCCGGTTGCGCTTCGCTATCATCCAGTAAAGCGCGGCGGCGATGCCCGCTCCGATGAACCACGAGAACGGGGCGGCAACGCCGAAGAACGGCACGAGCGCGATCACGAGCGATATCGCCGAGGCCGGGATGAAAGCATACAGCGCGTCGGGGTTGATGCCCCCTTTGTACCAGTACGGTTCGTTCGCGCCTTCGCGGAAGAGAGCGTGGACCTGTATGCGGCCTCGTTTTATGAGGTAGTAATCCACGACGATGACCCCGAAGATCGGGCCGAGGAGAGCGCCGAGTCCGCCCAGGAAGTAGTTGATCGCAACCGGGCTGTTGAAGATGTGCCACGGCATCACCGCGATGGCGAGGACGGCTGTGATCAACCCCCCGCGCTTGAAGTCTATGTACTTCGGGAAGGCGTTGGCGAAGTCGTACGAAGGCCCGACGAAGTTGGCGACGATGTTTATGCCGATGGTCGCAAGCGCGAACGTCAAAGCCCCGAGGGCTATCGCGACGGTGCTCGGGATCTCGGCCACAAGCTCCACGGGGTCGGTGATCGCCTCCCCGTAAACGGCGATGGAACCCGCCGTCGTAATAACCACGACAGCCGAGAAGAGCATGAAGTTGACGGGGAGTCCCCAGAAATTGCCTTTCCGAACCATGCTCTCCGAGGGCGCCCACCGCGAGAAGTCGCAGAAGTTGAGCATGAGGGTGGAGAAATAGTTCACTACCAGAGCGACCGCCGTGAAGAAGAGGAGGACGGTCTCGCCAATCCCAAGTTCGCGGGAGCCGAGGGTGAAGCTCATGTCGGAGCCGGCCTCGTACCAGATCCAGGCCGCAAGCGCGAACATAGCCACGTATATCGCCGGCCCCGACCAGTCAACGAGCGTCTTTATGGAATCCATCCCGTGCCGCAAAACGAGCAACTGCGCCAGCCACATAGCCAGGAAGCATCCCCATCCAAGCGTCGAAAGTCCGAGGAACGAAGATTCCGTCAAAGGCTCGAGTCCCGGAAATATTTGCAAAACGAGGATGACGACCGCCACGGAGGCGAGCCACGTCTGGATGCCGTACCAGAAAGTCGCGATGACGGCCCGGATCAAAGCCGGAATATTCGCCCCGAAGACCCCGAAGCTGATCCTCGCCAGAACCGGATAAGGCACACCCTGCCGCTGCCCCGCCACGCTGATGAGGTTCATGAAATAGTAGACCGCCAGGATCCCAACCATCAAAGCCAGAAATACCTGCCACCCCGCCAACCCCAGAAAAAACAATCCCGCCGCCATCGTGTACCCGCCGATGCTATGCACGTCAGCCATCCACGTGGCGAAGAGGCTATAAGTGCTCCACCCGCGCTCGTCGTCCCCGAGCGGCCGCAAGTCCTCGTTGTACAGCCGCTCGCTGTACTCGCTCGAAACCGGCTCCGCAACCTCACCCGTGCCGGCTATCACCTGATCGCCCATTACCCTTCCCTTTCTCAGAATTATTCCGATGAGCAAAATTTATGTTCCACATAACAGTATAAAGCGAGTTCATGAGTGTTGTCAAGAGAAAAAGGGAGGGGGTCGGGAAATCGTCTTTCGCGACTCCCTCTCATTGTTTTCTGTTTGGTGGGATCAGAGGTCTTCCCGCTTCACGGCGCTCTCGGGTA
>JBOHBL010000375.1:0-1702 GCA_050698295.1 Rubrobacteraceae bacterium
CATAGATCCCTCCCGCGTCATAGCCTTCGGAGATGGAGAGAACGACATCGACACGCTCCGCTTCGCCGGATGGGGCGTCGCCGTCGGCGGGATGTCCAGAGCAGTCCGCGAGGCCGCCGACGCCGTCACCTCCGCCGTGGGCGAAGAAGGCGTCGCCCGCTACGTCGAGAAGATTCTCAACGGAAGACCGTAGCTTGCCCGAACTCCCCGAAACCACCGTGATCTCCGAAGACATAAAAAGCCTGGCCGAAGGCAAAAAAGTCCTGCGGGCCGGGGTCTTTCGCCAGGACGTGACCAACGTCGCGCCGGAGGAGTTCCCGCGGAAACTCGTCGGCAGGAAGCTCGAAGGCACGGGTCGGCGGGGCAAGGTCATCGTCCTCGACTTCGGCGACGTGGTCGGCCTGATCCACCTCGTCATCTCGGGCCGCGTCCTCCCGCTCCCGAAATGGACCAACCCCGACCACACGAACACCGCGATTCTGGAGTTCGAGGACGGCCCCGTACTCGCCTTCACCAAACTCTGGCTCGGCTACTTCCACCTCTACGATCCGGACAAGGTGGACGAACATCCCCTCATCTCGCGCCTCGGCCCCGACCCGTTCTCAAAAGAGTTCACGGTCGATTATCTGAGAGAAGCCTTCCGGCGAAAAGCGACCATAAAGGGAATACTCCTCGACCAGTCCATCATCGCGGGCCTCGGCAACATCTACGTGGACGAAGTCCTGTTCGCCGCCGGAGCGCATCCGAGGCGCAAGGCAAATACCCTCAGCGAGACCGAGACCGAAGCCATCCACTTCGCCACCCGGGACATCCTCGCTCGCGCCATAGAGCTTCGCGGCACGACCTTCGACTCCTACCACGACGCCTTCGGCGAAACCGGCAGGTACCAGCGCGAGTTACGAGTCTTCGACCGCGACGGCGAGCCATGCCCGAACTGCGGCACGGAAATAACGAAGCTCCGCGTCGCCGGACGCGGGACGCGCGTGTGTCCGGGTTGTCAGATCGCGTGAGTCATACGGAACCCGGGGAACCACCGGGAGTCGGGAGGTCGCGTCTGAGAGGGAGGAATGGAGGAGTCGAGGAGTCGGGAAAGACAATACGACTCCTCCATCTCACTACTCCTCCACTCCTCCGGGAGCGACAGCGACCTTTCGGGAAGCGATAGAGCGGATTCGGTATGAGATGGAAACGCCCCACCGCGCCGACGAGAGAAAAGGACCTCCGTCGGCGGAGGCGAGACGACGTTGGGCAGCGGTTCGTTCTGGAAGGACCTCCCCGAAAGCGGCTCTTCAGCGAGCCACGCTTGAGCCTCGAACAGGACGCCATCGCGGTTCACGACCGTGTCTCCAGCGTTCGTCTTCGCAAGCTCCGGAACTCCGGTGAAGCCGTTCTCGCGGCTGCGCGACATCGCCCGATGAATGAAACGCGGGCGCTCCTCCGAAAACCCGTCCGGCCACCTCCGCAGACACCATAATTTGTCACCAGATTCCACTTTCGCGAAGCCGCTGAGTCCCGAGGAACCCCCGACCCAGCAAAAAGAATGCCGCTCATCGAAAAACCGACTAAGCATCTCCAAACTGAGTTTGACGAGTATGGATCACCCCTGGTGGCGTGGGCTTCCAGCCCGCGATGCTTAAAAGCTCTCCCTCATGTGGGCAGGATGCCCGCGCCCCCAGGACATCTTCTCTCAAGTTGGAGATGC
>JBOHBL010000376.1:0-4915 GCA_050698295.1 Rubrobacteraceae bacterium
TCCCCGTGTCGCATCCTGGCTGGCCTGGTCGGTCGCCGGCCTCTCCATCGCCATGTTCGTCGGTGGCGTCCTGCTCCTCTTCCTGGCCCTCTTCATCGGAGACGCGCCGGCTTCCGGTGTTGTCGGCGGGCTGGTGATCTACGTGCCGTACCTGGCCTTTCCCATCGTCGGCGCCTTGGTCGCCTCCAAGCGTCCCGGGAATGCCATAGGCTGGATCTGCCTGGCCGTCGGCCTCTTCTGGATGTTCATCGAACTGGTCGAGGCGCACAACGCGTACGAGATCGCCAGGTTCGGCCAGGACAGGTTCTCGGTTACGTTCGAGGCGCTGTTGTTCCAGTGGTTCTGGGTACCGCCCGTCGGGCTGCTCGGGGTCTACATGTTCCTGCTGTTCCCCGACGGCAGGTTGCCGTCGAGGAGGTGGCGTCCCTTCGCCTGGTTCGCCGGGGCCGTGATGGCCCTGATCTGCGTCGGCTCCGTCTTCATCCCCGGGCCTCTGCTGCATCGTCCGGGGGTGCGCAACCCGTTTGGCCTGGAGGCGCTGGCCTGGTCGGCGAACGTGTTGGTGTTCATCATACTGATGCTTCTCGTGTGCATCCTGGTCTCGGCGCTGAGCCTGGTGTTCCGCTACCGGCGCGCGGGGGGCGAGATGCGCCAGCAGATCAAATGGCTCGCCTTCGCCGCCTGCTTCGTGGGCCTGTTCTTCTCGATCGGCCTGCTCCCCCAGATTTTCCTCGCGCCGGAGTCCGGAGCCGCGCCGGAGCCGTTGTGGGTCTCGCTCATGAACAACCTGCGCCTTGTTAGCTTCGCGGGGGTTCCGGTGGCCGTGGGCGTAGCCATTCTCCGCTACCGGCTCTACGACATCGAGATCATCATAAACCGCGCTCTCGTCTACGGCTCGCTCACGGCGATGCTGGCGCTGATTTACTTCGGAAGCGTCGTGGTGCTGCAACGGACCTTCGTGTTCCTGACCGGCGAGGGCTCCCAACTAACCATCGTCGCCTCGACTTTGGCGATAGCTGCGTTGTTCCATCCTCTAAGGCGCCGGGTGCAGGCGTTCGTGGATCGCCGCTTCTACCGCAAGAAGTACGACGCGGCGCGGGTGCTGGACGCCTTCTCCTCGAAGCTACGTGACGAGGCGGACCTCGACCAGTTGAACGGCGACCTGGTGGCGGTGGTGCGCGAGACGGTGCAGCCGGCGCACGTTTCGTTGTGGCTAAGAGAGCCGAGACGGGATGGGGAGACGTGAGCCTGGAACGCTTTGAGCTACGGATGGCGGTTCGGGTCGTCGGAAGTCAGACCTTCGGCGCGGGCTGCCGAGACGAGATCTTCGTCGGCGGCGACAAGGGTAAGTTCTGGGAGATCGGCCTCGGCGAGAGAATTATTAGTGGTCAGCGCAGTCGCCAGTTGCACGGCGTCATAGCCGCGCAGGCGGTGGTTCTGGGTCAGGCTCACGGCCCGGTCGAGGATCTCACGGCTGACCGGAGTGATCCGGTACTCCGCGTCGTAATGCTCGTGCAGGAGGTCCACCGCTTCGTCGCGCTCTTCGAGGGTGATGGCGCCAGCGCGGTGACGGGCGGCAAGCGCCGCCGCGACTTCCACGAGCGTGATCTCCGCCACCACGATGGTGTTCCCGGCGGATGGATCGGTGAGCGTGTCAACCCAGAGCGTGCCGGTCTCCGTCAGGTAACGTTTGACCAGCGCGCTGGAGTCCAGGAAGAAGTAGCTCACTCCTTCGGGCCGCGCATCTCCAGGATGACCTCGCTGAGCGGCTTACCTCCAGCCCTATCGAGGGCGGCCCGAACCTCTTCGAGGGTCGCCTTCGAGCGCCGGGCGCGCTCTTTGCCTTCCGGGCCGAGCTCGGTCAGCAAGCCGGCGGCGCGCAGCACCTCGGTCGCGCGCTCGCGCTCGCTCATCAGCGGCGTTACCCGCTCGGCCAGCCACTCCCGCGCGAGTTCCTCTTCCGGCTTGCCCAGCTTCTTCGCCTCCGCGCGCAGGCGTTCGTATTGTTCGGGCAAGAGTTCTAACTTCAGGGTCGTCACGGTAATGCTCCTTCCGGTGAACCGCGACCGTAGTATAAGCGCCGGAGCGGGTCAAACGGAGGGAGCTTGTCCATGAGATCCCGGCTCGCATCCCGGCTCGCGTGGTCGCTGTGCGGCGTGGTCCTGGTTCTGATCTCGCTGACCCTGTTGCTCATCATCCTCGGCTGGTCCACGCCGCTGCCGCCGGGGTATCAACCGTTGGGGGATCAGGGCCTCTCGCCGGGGTATCAATCGTGGCGGGATCAGGCAATCTTCCTGGTAGGGGTCATCGGCGCACCCATCCTCGGCGGCCTCATAGTCTCACGCCTGCCCCACAACCCCTACGGATGGCTGTGGCTCGGATTCGGGTTGGGCCTCGCCCTTCAGCAGTTGGCGGCCTCCTACGCCGCCTACGCGCTTGCGGCGCCGGGATCGCTTGTGGCTCCCCGGACAGTCTCCCATCTGCTGGGGCTGGGAGGGCCGCTGTCGCTCGCCTTCGCGCCCTTCCTGTTGCTGCTGTTCCCCACGGGGCGGCTGCCCTCGCGACGCTGGCGTTTGTTGGCCTGGTTTGCGGCCGCTTCGGGGGCGGTGGTCCTGGTCCTCAACCTCGTCTTCGAGAGGCCGGACGAGGTTGGGGGAGCGATCCTGGTTGTGGTCTCGGCCGCGGTGCTGGGGATCTTTGCCACCGTTATCCTGTCGGCGCTCTCGCTCGTGGTCCGGTATCGCCGGGCGAGCGGGGTGGAGCGCCAACAACTGAAGTGGTTCGCGCTGGCCGCCGTCCTGGCTACCTCCTATTTGCTTGGACTAATGCTCGGCCTCGACCGGCTGCTCGGCGGCGCGTGGTGGAACCTGATCGAAGTCGCGACCAACCTGGGCCTATACGCGGCCATCGGCGTGGCTATACTGCGCCACCGCCTCTACGACATAGACGTGATCATCAACCAAACCCTCGTCTACGGTCTCCTGACCACGATGCTGGTGCTGGTGTACCTCGGGGGCGTAACGGCGATCCAGGCTCTCTTCCAAACGTTCACCGGCCAGGAGGACCTTCCGCAACTCGCCATCGTGACTTCCACCCTGGCGATCGCTGCCCTGTTCAACCCTTTGAGACGGCGCATACAGGGGGTCATAGACCGCCGTTTCTACCGGAGGAAATACGACGCGAGGAAGGTACTCGAAGCGTTCTCGGCGAGGCTCCGATCCGAGACGGACTTCGACGAACTGGCCGGGGATCTCGTCTCCGTCGTCCGGGAGACGGTGCAGCCGAGTCATGCTTCGCTTTGGATACAAGAGGTGGGGAGGGAGCGCGATGTTTGACGTTGTCGTGATCGGGGGCGGCCCGGCTGGCGTGACGGCGGCTTTGAGGGCGCGAGAACTCGGCGCGTCCGTCGCCCTCGTGGAGCGCGGGAACCTCGGCGGTACGTGTACGAACGACGGTTGCGTGCCAACGCGGGTCCTCGCCCACGCCGCGAGGCTCGCGCGTGAGGCGGAGCAGTTCGCCGACTACGGCTTGGACTTCGCAGAGCCGCCGACGGTGGACTTCGGGCGCGTCATAAACCGCACACAGCGCATCGTCTACGAGGTGCAGGAGAAGAAGCAAATTCAGGCGCAGCTTCGCGATGCCGGAGTCCGCGTCTTCGACCGCTCCGGCGACGCTCGCTTCCGCGACGCGAACGAGATATCGCTCGGCGACGGTTCCATGCTCGAGGCCGGGAAGTTCATCATCTGCGCGGGCGGCCATGCCCGCGGGTTGCCGTTCGATGGCGCGGAGCATGCCCTGACCCACAGCGACGTGTGGAGGATGAGGAGCCTGCCGGAGTCGGTCGCCGTGATCGGCGGCGCGGCCACCGGCTGCCAGCTCGCCTCGGTCTTCGCGGCGTTCGGCTCGCGCGCGACCATCCTCGAAGTCGCGCCGCGCATCCTGCCGGGCGAGGACGAAGACATCTCCGAGGCCGTGACTGACGCCTTCCTTCGGCGCGGCATCGAAGTCGTGAGCGGACTCGGCGGGGTGGAGGGGATCTCGAAAGAAAACAGCGGCCTTCGTCTCCGCTACTCGCTCGACTCCGGGGAACGCTCCCTCGATGTCGAGGCGGTCGTGACGGCGGTCGGGTGGCCTGGCAACGCCGACACGCTGAACCTCGAAGCCGCCGGGGTGAGGGCGAGTCGCGGCTACGTCGAAGTGGATGATGCGCTTGCGACGAGCGCGTCGCATGTCTTCGCGGCGGGGGACATAACGGGCCGGATGATGCTCGTGCAGAGCGCGACCTACGAGGGGCGCGTCGCCGCCGAGAGCGCCGTTCTGGGCGGGAGGCGCGAGTTCCGGCACGACATAGTGGCGCACGGCGGCTTCACCGACCCCGAGTACGCGAGCGTCGGCCTGACCGGGCGGCAGGCGCGGGAGAGCCACGACTGCGTGTCCTCCGTCGCGCCGTATGCGAGCCTCGACCGGGGCGTCATAGACGGCAGGCCCGAGGGTTTCTGCAAGCTCGTCGTGGACCGGGCTTCGAGGAAGGTGCTCGGGGCGCACATCGTCGGGGAGCAAGCCGTTGAGGTGGTCCAGATCGCCGCGACCGCCATGCGAGCCGGGATGCGCGTCGAGGAGCTCGCCGACGTCGAACTCGCATACCCGACCTTCACCGCGATAGTCGGCCTCGCCGCCCGCCGCGCCGTCCGCGACCTCGGCCTCGTCGCCACCTCGCCGACGTGGGGAGCGCCGGAGGAGACCCGCGCCGTCGAATGGGAGCATCGTGGTGGATAGAGCGGTTTCAAGAATGGCTGCGCCCTTCCGAAAACCGCGCACGCTTCGCTTGCCGGCATTTCAGCGAAAACAAAGTAGAGACGCAGCATGCCGTGGAGACGTAGCATGCTACGTCTCTACGCCAACCGCGAGCGAAGCG
>JBOHBL010000377.1:0-20100 GCA_050698295.1 Rubrobacteraceae bacterium
CTCTCCGGCGGCGTGGACACCGACCTCTTCCGCCCCGACGCCTTCGACCGGGAGGCTCTGACAAACTTGCGAGGCGGAGCCGGACGCGGCCCGGAGCAGAGAAAGGCCCTCGAAGGAGCATTGTCCGGCTCGCGGGAACTCCTCGAATCCCTGCGAGAAATATCCGGCGCATACGAGCCTCGCGCTCACGACCGGGATGCCGGAGAGAGATTGGGGGTTTTTCTCGATCAAACCTCTCCGCTCGTCGTTTACGTCGGCAAGCTCATACATTCCAAAGGGGTCCATTGTCTGATCTCCGCCTTCGCCCGCGTGAGAGAGGAGACCGGAGCGCGGCTGCTCGTGATCGGCTTCGGGACGTTTCGCGAAGGACTCGAAGCCCTCGCGCGCGCTCTGAGCAAGGGCGACGAAAAGACCGTCGAGAGCCTCGCCGAACTCGGCAAGCTCCTCGAAGGCGAAACGCCCGGTCCTCTGGAGCATTTCGAGGTCTCGGAGGGTTTGATGCGGAAGTCGGCGGGGATGGCGGACTCCATCGAGTTCATCGGCCCCCTCGGACACCGGGAGCTTGCGAAAGCCCTTCCGGCGGCGGATGTCGCGGTGGTCCCTTCGATCTTCCCGGAGATATTCGGTCTCGTGGCGGCGGAGTTCGCCGCCAGCGGGGTCGTGCCCTTCGTCGCGAACCACTCGGGACTCGGAGAGGCCGGCGGAATAGTTGGCGACGGGCTTCCCTTCGACCTTCGCGTCGGCATGGATAACTTCGAGGAGGATCTGTCCGACGCTCTGATCCGCTACCTCTCGTTGCCGCAACGAGAACGCGAGCGATGCTCCGACATCGCGCGCCGCAACGCCGTCGAGGATTTGAGCTGGCGTTCGCTCGCGGAGCAAATAGTCGATCTGGCGAAACCCGGAGGAATGGAGGAATAGTGAGCAAGGTCCGGCATGGAACCTACGTCTGTTCCTCTCCGTGGGTCAGGTCGCGGTCGGACTCGTTTACGGCTCCGGGGGTTCTCATCGGCTGGTTTTTCTGGTAGGCGGCGCGGGCGATGGCATGGGCCGAGACGGGGGTCGTGAGGAGGAGGAACGCCCCGATCAGGACTGCTCGCAAGATGACGTCCGCCCCGCCGGAGAGACACGTCGCGACGAGTATCGAGACGACGCCGAGAAAGACGGCCTTGCTCGCCGCGTGGAGGCGCGCGTAGACGTCCGGGAAGCGAACCACCCCGTAAACGCCGACGGTCATTATGACGAGCCCCAGGATGACGAAGGCGTCCTGAAGGAAACCGACGGCGCCATCCATCAGAAGATCCTACCCCCTCCAAAGAACCTCGCCGCCGCGATGGTCGCCACGAACGAGAGCAGAGCGAGGACGAGGGCGACATCAAGATAATAGGAGACGCCCTGAGCGTCGGCGAAAAGGACGAGCAGAGCGACCAGGATCAGGCCGAGTATGTCGAGAGCCTGGATCTTGTCCACCGCCGAACGTCGCTGTATGACGAGCCCGACCCCGACGCTGAACAACACGGTCATCCAGCCGACCGCCACGACAAAGACAACGTCGGTCAACCTGAAACCCCCTTCATGGAAACACCCGCCGCTGGTAGCGTTCGTAAAACTCCTGGCGGTCTCTCCTGACGGCCTCGGGGTCCGTCGCGTCGAGGGCGTGGATGAGCCAGACCCCGCGCTCGAGGTCCACGTCCACGAGGTACGTTCCGGGCGAGAGTGTCGTCTCGATGGCCGAGACGGCGAGTCCGACCGGGGTCCTCTCGCCTATCGGGACGGCGACTATCCCAGGCCGCTCCAGCGGACGAAGATGCAACGCCACGAGCGCGACGCCCCACGTCCCTTTCACGATGTCCCACACCGAAGCCGCGAGAAACAGCGGCAACGCGGCGACCTTTCCGAAGAAACCGGGCGAAGGCTTCGGCATCCCGCCAAAGACAAAGTCCCGGAACACGAAAAGCAACACCCCGGAAAAGACAGCCCCCGTCACGAGGTCCCACGGATGGAAGCTCGCAAGCACGAAGGCGTAGATGGAGGTCAGGAACGCGATGGAGAAGAGGACCCGTATCACCCTATCCCCCTCCCGCTAAAGAACTCGCCGCCTGCCGGCTCAGACCGAGGAGGAACTCCGGCCAAAGACCGAGGAGGAGGATGAAGCCCGAGAGCGCCAGGACGACGGCCCGGATAGCCGCCGGGCTCGGTTTGCCTTCCCTCTCGCCGACCCAGAAATCCCGCTGGTAGATCTGGAACATGTACACGAAAGACAATGCTCCCCCGATGAACACGAGCGCGACCACGGCCACGCTCCCCGAAGGGTCGCCCAGCGAAATCCCCGCCTCAAAGAGCGCGGCTTTCCCGAGGAAACCCCCGGCGGGCGGCACTCCGGCGACGCTGAAGGCCCCGACTACGAACGCCGCCCCCACCAGCCAGCCCCGGACCCCGCAACACAAAAAAAGCAACGTCTTGTTCAGCGCGTTCACGACCGCGTACACGACTGCGGCGGCAAAGCCAACCGGACCACCTATGCCGATAGCTATCAGGATGTAACCGACCTGACCGATCGACGAGTAGGCGATCACCTCCGAAGAGCGCCGCCTGGATATCGCCTGAAGCGCCCCGTAAACGATGCTCGCCGTACCAAGCGCCAGTAGCGCCGTCGCCCCAAGCTCCAGCTCCCTCGAAAGCATCTCCCCGCCGAAGCGGAGCAGCCCATAGCTCCCGATGTTCGCCAAAGCCCCCGACAAAACCGCCGCCACCGCCGGACGGGTCCCCGTGTAAACCACCGGAAGCCAGAAATGGAACGGGAAGAGCCCCAGCTTCACGCTGAAGGCGACGAAGATCACGACGGCCGTCAGCAGCACCGGCACGGTGGCGACCTGTTCGAGGCGCGCCGCTATCTCCGCCATCTCCAGCGTGCCGGTGAGGTGGTACAGCGCCGCGACCCCGATCAGGAAAAGGACCGAGCCGAGCAAATTCACGGTCGCGAAGATGAAGGCCGCTCTGATTTGCCTCGCTCCCTCCCCGTAAGCCACGAGCGCGTAAGAGGAGATCATGGCGATCTCGAAGAAGACGTAGAAGTTGAAGGCGTCCCCGGTGAGAAAGAGCCCGTTGAGTCCGGTCGCGAGAAAGAGCATGAGCGAGGGGAACATCCGGGAGCTCACGCCGTCGAGGACTTCGTAGACGAGGGCCGCCAGGATGACGGCGGTCGAAAGGGCGGCGAAGACGACCCCCAAAGCGTCCGCTCTCAGCACGATGCCGACCCCCGGAGCCCATCCCCCCGCGACCATCTGGAGCGTTCCGTCGCGCAGGACGAGGACGGAGAGCCAGAGCACGCCGACGAAGCTCGCCGAGAGCCCCGCTACCGAGAGCCATCCGATCCACCGGCGGCGACCGTCGAGGACGCCGAGGATGACGGCGAAAAACCACGAGAGTCCGATGAGGGCGACGACCGCCACCTAGAACGGCCTCCATTCTCGTTCCTGCTCGCTCTCCTCGCGTTCTTCGGCCTCTTCCAGTTCTTCGAGCTCCACCGAGTCCAGGTGTAAATAGACCCGGTAGGCGATGGAGAGGAGCAGGGTGGTGATGCCGAAAGATATGACGATGGCGGTGAGCGTCATCGCCTGTACGAGCGGATCGCTTATGAGAGCGTCCTCGGGGAGCGGATAGAACGGCGCCGCGCCCCGGTTCAGGCCCGAGGACATGATAAACAGGTTGGCGGCGTTGGAGATCAGGATCATCCCGACCACGATGCGGATGAGGTCGCTCTTGAGGAGAAGGGTCGCCCCGGCCCCGAAAAGTATGGCGATGGCGAGCGAAAGAAGCAGGGTCATGCTCCGAACTCCTCTCCGTTTTGGCGGTCGGTCTGTTCGGTGGCGCGAGCCACTATGTCTATCGAGCCGACGGCGAAACCGAAGACGAGCAGGAAGACCCCCACGTCGAAGGCGACCGCCGTGATGAGCTCGAGGCTCCCGACGTGAATGACATCCGCGCCGGGGTCCGGGAAGTGACGGAAGATCGGCTCTCCCAAAAACAGCGGCGCGAAGGCCGTGAGCAACGCGAGGATGAGTCCGCCGCAGAACCCGATCGCGGGCAGATACCGCGTCCTGAGCTTCTCTTTGGCCTCCTCGTAGCCGAAGGCGACGTACTGAAGCAGGAACCCGAGCGAGGCGATGACCCCGGCGTTGAAACCGTCTCCGACGTCGGCGTAACCCTTGACGAGAACAGCCAGCGCGGTCATGAGCGTGGGCAAGAAGAGGAGCCGCGCCACGGTCCGCGTCATCACCGTGTTCACCAGAGCCTCCCGCGAAGGAGAAGCGCGGAGATGCCGAGCAGTGCGATGCCTATCACCGTGATCTCACCCAAAGTGTCCAGCCCCCGGAAATCGGCCAGGATCGCGGTGACGATATCGCCGGCGTGAGCGTCGGGGGCGAGTTCGATGTGGCGAGTCGCCACGCTCTGATCAGGGCTCGGCCTCGAAAGCGTGCCCCACACCCCGATAAAGGCGACGACGCCCGAGGCCGCCCCGAGAACGTACGCCCGCTTTTTCCGACCCGGAGTACTCGAATGGGCCTCCGAGAGTTTCAAGACCGCCGGAGGCATCAGGGCGATGACGCCAAGCAGCAGCAGCGTCATGATCGTCTCGACGAGGACCGCGACCAGCGCGACGTCCGGGCCGCCGAAGAATGCGTAGACGGCGGCGAGGCTGAACCCCGAGCCCGAGAGGACCAGCACCAGCGTCAGGTGGTTTCGCGGTATCGTAGCGGCGACCGCCGCCACCGCCATCAATAACAGCGCGATCGCCAGCGGAACATCCGAGGAGCCTATTCGGCCGACCGAGTAGATCTCCACCTCCGTGGGAGTCGCCACTAAGAGCGCCCCGCCAACAAGGATTCCGAGCGGGATCAGGATCGCCGCAACGCGACTGCGAAGCGTGTCCACCTCCAACCAGTGGATCCTGTCAGAAAAATTGTTCAACCCGGAAAGCGAAAGGTCATACCACCTCTGCGGCCCGAAGATTTCTCCGAAACGAGACAGAGCGCGAGCCACGCCTCCCCACACCGAACGCGAAAGAATAAAGACGGCTCCCAGCCCGAACGTCGCCAGCGCGAGCAGGTTGACCGGGCGAAGGTCGAGGTGGTACGCGGGACTTATCGGCGTCTCCCCGTCGAAAGTGACGGAGCCCGCCGCCTCCGCGAGAGAAGCGAACGGAGAAACGAATATTCCTCCGAGCAACGTCAAAAGCCCGAGGATCGCTATCGGGGCGGTCATGGCGGCGGGAAGGAGGCGCGCCTCCCCCCGCTCCTCCCCCAAAAACACTCCGCTCCAGAAGCGCCACATGTACGCGAGCGTCAGAATGGTTCCGAAGAGAGCGAGGAGCGGGAAGGGCCAGCCTCGCTGCAACGCCGCCTCGAAAAACACCTCGTCCTTGAAGAAGCCGATGGTGAAGGGGAATGCGGCGAGCCCGGCGGCGGCGAGCCCGCTGGATACCGCCAGCAGCGGTTGCCGGTGCAGCATACCCCCTAACCGAGAGAGCCTCGTCTCCCCTCCCGACGACTCCGTCACGGCTCCGGCGGACAGGAACAAGGCGCTCTTCGACAGAGCGTGGGCGATCACGTAGAAAGAAGCCGCCGCCGCGCCGTAGGGACCGCCGAGCCCAAACATGAACACGATGTAGCCGTACTGCGAGATCGTCGAGTACGCTAAAAGTTGCTTGAGCGTGTCCCGGCTCAGAGCCAGAATTCCGCCCGTCAGCATCGAGACGAAGCCGATGAGGAGCAGCGCGTCGAGGAGGAAGTCGCTCATCTTGATAAGGGGATAAACCCGACCGAGCAAAAAGACCCCGGCGGCGACCATCGCCGCCGAGTGGAGATACGCCGAGACGGGCGTCGGGGCGGCCATCGCGCGCGGCAGCCAGAAGTGAAAAGGGACCTGCGCGCTCTTGGCGAGCCCGGCTATCGCCATGAAAGCCGCCGCGGAAGTCAAATAAACCCCCGGCTCGACCGCCTCGATAAGTTCGGGAAGAAAAAAAGTTCCGTACTCGACGTAGAGCATCATCGCCCCGATGAGGAGCAAAACAGCTGTGATCCCGGTGACGAGCATCGCCATGAGCGCGGACCTCCGCGACTCTTCTTCATGCATGTCGTAGGCGATGAGGAAGTACGAGGCGATGGCGGTGAGGTCCCAGAAAACGAAGATAAGAAGAAGGTCCTGGGCCATAACCAGCCCGACCATCGAGCCCATGAACATGAGGATGAAGGCGTGAAAACGGGGGATGTCTTTATCCGGGCGTCCCTGATGCTCGAGGTGGAGCGGCAGGTATTTCGAGGAGTAGGCGACGACGGCGAGTCCGATGCCGGTGGCGAGCATCGCGTAGAGGGCGGCGAGACCGTCGAGTTCGAAGGCGAGGCGGAGGTTCCACGTCGGGGCCCAGGGATAATTCACGCTCCCGCCGCCGACGAACGCCCAGCCCCACAGGACGGCGGCGAAGGAGACCCCCGCCATCGAGATGCTCGCGGGGGCGGTCCAGTTCGGGCGGAGGGTCCCGGCGAGCGCCGCTGCGGGAGCGGCGAGCAGGGCCAGGACGAGCGGCAGCAGCGCCGCGAGCGCGGTCAGCGCGTCTCCCCCGGCCTATCGAAGGGCGGTCGGGCAAGCAGAGACATTCGCATCGGGCGCGCGGTTTTGAGTCTGTACATGATCTCCCTCTAAGACCGGCGGGTCTTCGGTCGGCTCGAACCCTCGAATTATTGTACATAACGACCGGGGGTGTGACGCCGCGCACTCCCGCGCCTGCGTCCTCCCCGATACGGGTTAGAATAGAGACGGGAAACCAAACGACAGAGGTTCACATGACCCAGCTTACGGACTCATATGATCGCAAGATGGACTACCTGCGGATATCGGTCACCGACCGCTGCAATTTCCGCTGCCAGTACTGCATGCCCGAAAACATCGTCTTTCAGGATAAGTCCGAGATCCTCACCCTCGAAGAGATGCTCACCTTCGCCGAAGCCTGCCTGATGCTCGGCGTGACGAAGGTCCGGGTGACGGGCGGCGAACCGCTCGTCAGGAAGGGCGTCGTCAAGTTCGTCGGTTGGCTCAAGGACTCGGGCTTCGAGGACGTGACCATGACGAGCAATGGATTCCTGCTCAAAGAGAACCTCGACGGGCTCGTCGAGGCCGGGCTCGACAGGATCAACATCTCCCTCGACACCCTTCAGCCGGAGAAGTTCGCGTTCATCACGAGGCGCGACCACTTCCAAAAAGTCTGGGACGCGGTGATGGCCGCGCTCGAAACCCCGCTCTCGCCGGTCAAGATCAACGCGGTGGCGATGCGCGGCGTGAACGACGACGAGATAGCGGACATGGCGAAGCTGACGCTTGCGTACCCGATGCACGTCCGCTTTATCGAGCTCATGCCCCTGAACGGCGACACCGACGGCTCGCGCTTCCGTTCGCTTTTCATAAACGGAAAAGAGATCCTCGACCGCGCCCAGTCCGAACTCGGCGACCTGAAGCCCGTCGAGAAAGAGGACCCGGCGGCCCCGGCGGACGAGTTCAAGTTCGAAGGCGCTCCGGGCACCTTCGGCGTGATCACGCCGGTCTCCGAACCGTTCTGCGCTCGTTGCTCCCGGCTCCGTCTCACGGCGGACGGCAAGATCCACCCGTGCCTGCTCACCGACCTCGACGTGCCGGTAAAGGACGCCATCCGCTCCGACGACCCCATACCGGAGATCCACAAAGTCCTCTGGGAAACGGCGAGAGTGAAGCCAGCGGCGGGCCTCACGTTGCCCGAAGAAACCCGAAACCGCACCATGAGTCAGATCGGCGGGTAGCCTGCGGCTATCCGCTCATCCTCTCGGCTTCGCGCATGATCTTGAGGAAAGTCTGAGCGACTTCCGGGTCGAATTGGGTGCCGGAGTTGTTGGCTATCTCTTCGAGGGCGACTTCGTGGG
This sequence comes from Rubrobacteraceae bacterium, assembly GCA_050698295.1. Taxonomy (GTDB): domain Bacteria; phylum Actinomycetota; class Rubrobacteria; order Rubrobacterales; family Rubrobacteraceae; genus JACCWD01. The sequence goes on from JBOHBL010000377.1 coordinate 7,950, forward strand.
TGAGTCCTTTGCGGTATGAGCGGTCGCGGGTCATCGAGTCGTAGGCGTCGGCCACGAAGACTATGCGGGCGGCGAGCGGGATGTCCGCGCCGGGGAGGCCGTCGGGGTAGCCCGCGCCGTCGAATCGTTCGTGGTGGTGGCGGATGACCGGCACCGCGCCCGCCAGCTCCGGGACCTGCGATATAACGCTCGCGCCCATGAGGGTGTGACGCTTTATCACGTCGTATTCGGCGTCGGTGAGGGCTCCGGGTTTCTTCAGGATCGAATCCGGAACGCCGATCTTGCCGACGTCGTGGAGCAGCGCCCCGAGGCTCAACACCTTTATCTCTTCGCTCTCAAGTCCCATTTTCATGCCGATGAGCCGCGAGAGGCGGCGCACCGACCTCATGTGCGCGTTCAGCTCGAAGTCTTTGAGGGTCGCTGCTTCCAGCAGCGCGGCGACGATACCGTTGGCGGCCTCCGGGACGCCGCTGATCGAGTCCCGAAGTTCCGGCTCGGCCTCTCTGGCGGCCCGGCGGGCGGTTGGGATCAGGCTCCTTGACTTCGGGTCGTCGGAGTGGGCCATCGCGTAGCCGATGGTGACCTCCGGCGAGAGCCCGGAGCCATCCGAGACCTCCCGGGTCACGTCCCGAACCCAACCGACCGTCCGCCGCGCCCGCCTCTCGCTGCCGCCCCGGATGAGGACGAACAGCTCGTCCATCCCGTAGCGGAAGACGCGCTGACGCTCGGCGATCCTCTCCGCTATCCGCCTGAGCAACGCCTCCCCGACGACGACCCCCTGACTTCGGCTGATCTCCCAAAGGCCGTCGATGCGAACCGAGACGACGGTCATCGACCCATCGTAGGACAACTCCCGGTCGAGGACGCGGTGCAGAGAGGACCTGTTCGGGAGGCCCGTCACCGGGTCTCGTCCTCCCGGAGACTCTCCCGCCCCCCGGAGCGCGAACGAGGCTTGATCCGCGAGGAGCGCGAGTATCCGTTCCTCCCTCTCCCCGAATTCTCCGCCGCCGATCAAAAGCGTCCCGTTGTGTTCGCTCCCGGCGGCCTCCACCGGCATCGCCAGGAAGCCGCTTATTCCATCGGCCTCCTTGTCTTCGTCGCGGAGCGGCCCATCGCTTCGGCAACCGTGCAAAACGAGTTCCTGCACGACCGGATGCCACCACGTCGGGTAGACCTCCGATTCTCCCCGCGCGCTGGTGCGGTGCTGGTTGCCGTCGAGCAGGACGACGTGCGCGTAGGACGCCCCGGTGAGGTCTCTCGCCGCTTCCGCCGTCCAGCCGAGGATGCGCCGCAGGTCGAGGACTTCGAGTACGGATCCAAAGCTCGTCATGAGCGCGGAGACGCTCCCGGAATACTCGATCTCCGCCGACAACGCCCCCGAGACCTCGCTGTTCTCTTCCTTGAGCGCGCGGACCTCCTCCGCAAACACCCACGCCGCCCCGCAGAAAACCGCTAGCAGGACCGTCCGCAAAGCCCCTCCCGAGCCGAGGAGCGTACCGGCCCCCGCCGAAACCACGACGGCGACGAAATACCCGGCCATCACCGCTCCGGCCCCGATCCCGGCCCGGATGGGAGCGCCGATCAGGGCTATCCCGATGGCGGCGATGAAGTAGAGTAGCGCGAACGGGGAGAACGTCCCTCCGACCCCGGCGACGACGAGCGTCACGGCCAGAGTGTCCACGACGACCCGGACGAGGGCGTCTTCGACCAGGAAAGTCGGGCGGCCCAGGATCATCAGTATGCCGAAGGCGAGGGAGAGGAAGATCCCGAGGAAAGCGAAAGACGCGGCGTCGAAGGCTTCGAACATGACGCCGCCGACCCCGCCCGCAAGCGCGATCCTGAACAGACCGTTCTTGATCAAACCGGCATCCTCCACGACTTCACGCCCGCTCATGCGTTCCTTCGCTCCCCTCCTCGGGAGTTTGTTCCCGCAACTCCAGCACCTTATTATGCGGCTTTCCTATATGTAGCACAACTTTTTTAAGATCATACGTGGTTATTTGCTCGAATGGTTTCATCATGACGGATGTTTTTACGACCCTCAGGCTTCATCGAACCCCCCGTCTCCGGCGTCCCTGCGAGCCGGACGGGGCGTGACTTTTTTCTTCGGGGAGGGGAACGCGAAACGGTAGTCGTCGGCCATCCGGTAGCCCTCGGAGGCGGTGTCGAGTATTCGCAAGAAAGCCCTGGCGACCACTTCGTCGAACTGCGTGCCGATGCCGGAGTTGAGTTCCTGGCGGGCGGAGGCGAAGTCCATGCCGGGACGGCGCGGCTGGTCGAGAACCATCGCGGCGTAGGCTTGCGCGACGGAAAGGATCCTGGCTTCGAGGGGGATCCAGGACCCGCGCAACTTGTCCGGGTACCCTCTCCCGTCAGGCCGCTCGTGGTGCCAGCGCACCCACGTCGCCATCTCCTCGAACTCCGGCACCGAAGCGAGCGCGACCTCCCCCTCGATGGGATGCTCGTAGATTCTGCCTTTGGCAATGGAGTTGAGCATGCCGGAGGTCGTCAAAAGCTCCTCCGGCATCCCGAACATCCCGACATTGTGCAAAAGCCCCGCCATCCGCAGGCGCTCGGCTGTCCTCTCGTCCAGCTTGAGTTCCTTCGCGATGTCCGCCGCGTAAACCGAGGTCGCGGCGGCATGGAGGTGCGTATACCCGTCCCGCTGCCCCAGGTCCTCGATCACCATCGACCCAAACGTGAGGTTCGACGCCTTCAGCGACTCTTCAAGAGAAGAGATCCTGGCTTTGAGTTGCTGATTTTCCGCGACCCTGTCGCGCGAGCGGTAGACGATCATCTGGCTCGCAACGGAACCGACAACCACAACGATAGCCGCCATCGGTCCGTATACGAGCAAAGCGAGTACCCCGAGTCCGGCCGTAGCAAAGTTTATCGCATCGGAGAGAAGGTACGGTTCAACCTGTTGTTTCCACGTCTCCTTGAAACCTTGACGATACTTTACCTTCAAAAGGCCCATGTTGATCGCATTGTTAACAACCGCGAGCGTTATTCCGGCGGCAACCGTCGCGTAAACGACCGGAGCCACGGAGGGATTTTCGACGAGCAGCAGCGGAGCTGACGCGAGAGAATAAACCATAGCCGCCATGAAAAGGAGTACTGTAGTATGTGATATTTCGTAGACAGTACGGAGGAATTCTCTTCGCCCCAAAATCAAGGCATAAGGCAGGGAAGCTATTGCGGCCCAAACGGGACCAAGCATTACGACCGACGCTACCAACACCACATCCGTAGCATCAATTTCCCATCGCTCGCTTACCTGAATGGGGAATATACGAATCAAGCAAAGAAGTACAGCAAAGACGACAGACGCCAAGATGAAGCGTGGGGCCAAAGGCACACCGTACCAATAAACCCACGACGCAATCGAAGCTATGGCGAATATCGCCACGCTACTGACATACGTTTTTAAGCTCGCTTCACCCACAACTATCTTTGGTTATCGTCCGGGAACCGCATCTTCTTTAGCCCAACGCTTTTAGCGTGAAGATTACCAAGCCTGCTTTTTCTCAATCATGCTTTTGCACCTCCTTCTCAATAATGATTGAAGAACTTTCGAAGCCGAATTTACCAAGCTTGCTTCTTCTCAGTCATGACTTTCACCTCCTATGTTCATTAGCCGACCCTTATCCAATGCTACATAGCTTTATACCCCGCCGGAAGGGTTGGGATTAAAGTTTTTTCGAGAATGTGCCGATAATTTATGGTTTTGCCTAAATTGGCTGGGCGAAATGCTCTTTTTTGGGAGCGGTGGCGATTAGGAAGAGGATGAAGAGGCCGATGGCGGCGAGGGCGGTGGCGGCAAGGAGGTAGGTGTTTTGGGGACCGGCGGCGTCCACTATGAAGCCTCCGGCGGCGAGGGCGAGGACTTCTCCTCCGCCGCGTCCGAGGAACATGACCGAGTAGACGCGACCGAGGTATTTGCCGGGGACGCGCTTCTGGAGGAGGGCGTCGGTGGCGACGTTGTCCACGCCGTTGCAGACGCCGGCTATCGTGAGGGTGCCGAGGGCGAGGATGAAGAGCGGGGCGAGGCCGGTGCCGAAGTGGGCGGCGGCGGCGAGGAAGATGCTGATGAAGTAGAAGGCGATCAGGTTGGCGCGGTCGCCGAGCCAGGCCATCAGGGCGGAGCCGATGATCATGCCGCCTCCCCAACACGCGACCAAAATCCCGTAACCCACGTCCCCCGCGCCGAACGTTTCTCTGGCGAGAAAGACCTCGGCGGGAACGGTGGAGTTCTCCGCCAGGATCAGGAGGAAACCCCCGATCACGATGGCGAGCGGCACCCGAGCATGCTTGAGATACGAAAGCCCCGCCCGGAACTCCCGCATGAAGCCCTCGTCCTCTTCGTCGTCGCGCTCGCCGGGCATCGGGACGAAGGCGAGGAAAGCCGCGGAGACGAGAAACGTCAGGGCGTCTATGAAGAACGCCATCTGCACCCCGACCGTCGCGATCAAAAGTCCCGCGACCGCCGGTCCCGCGGCCACCGAGAAGCTGAACGTGCCGCTTATGAGGGCGTTGGCGCGGGTCAAATCCCCGTCGCCGACGACGCCTGGGAAAGACGCCCGGATGGTCGGGTTGAAGAGCGTCTGGCAGACGCCGAGCAAAAAGACGAGGAAATAGAGGAATGGAACGCTTTCAGTGAAGATGACGCAAAAAACTATCCCGGCGCGGGCGATGTCCACGGCGACGAGGAGCCGTCTGCGGTCCCGGATGCGGTCGGCGAGGACCCCGACGAGCGGGCTGAAGAGCGTTGGGATCAGGCGCGCCACGAGCACGCCGCCGACGCTCGCGGCGTTGCCCGTGAGGTCCACGACCAGCACGACCAGAGCGACCAGAGAGATCGCATCCCCGACGAAAGACACGCCCTGGCCTATCCAGAGACGCATGAAGCGCGTATTCCTCAGAAGAGAGTTGTTCTCCGACCCTTCCACATCTTCCCCTGCCGCGAACCTTCCCAATCAGAGGTTAGATGTTACAGCACTCGCGGTTTGATACGCAATAGGGAGTAGTGGCGTTCTCGACTTCCCCGCCCGACGAACCCTCGCTAAATTCGAGTGGAGACTTCGTCGGTGTGCGTTTCGTTCCCTTGTATTTAAGAGCATACGGAGTTCTCCGTAGACGCGCCTTCGTAATTCTCTACCCGAAATTACGGTGTTTCACTGATGTATCGCTTCCTCCGGCGGCATAGAGTGGGATCGGTCGAGGAAAGCGAATGGAAGGAGACCATATGTCGGCGGAAGAAAACAGGGCCATCTTGAGGCGCGCCATCGAGCGCTTCAACGACCTTGAAGACAGGACAGGGTACTTCGAACTCTACGATGCCGATGTCGTGCTTCACGGCTTCCCTCCCGGACTCGCGCCGGGCATCGAGGGCGTCGAGCAGTTTTACACCGCCTATTGGTCTGACTTCCCCGATGTGCGCGAAACCATCTAGGACGCGGTTGGCGAGTGCGACAGGCTCGCGGCGCGCTACACGGTTCGGGCGACGCACGAAGGAGAGTTCATGGGCGTCCCCGCGAGCGGGAAGCGGGTTATGTTCGAGGGGATCACGATCCTCCGCTTCGAGGGCGGCAAGTGCGCGGAACGCCGGCAGAGCGCGGACATGCTGGGTTTGATGCAGCAATTGGGTGTCATCCCCACGCCGGGCCAGCCGGAGGAGGCGGGCATCGCCTGATTCTCCTGCCCCGCGAAAATCACTCAAATGAGTGATGTATCTCTGCCCGTAGTCTGCTAAGGTCGGTTTGTAGTGCGAGTTCCAAGCAAGGAGAGGGACGTGTCCCATACGCCTCACGAGGCTCCGCCGCGCGACGCCGGAGGCGACAATGGGCCGCTGGTGGTCTTTCCCGGTGGACGCGCCCGCAAAGTACCGACCGACAACCTCCCCGTCGAGCTGACGAGCTTCGTCGGTCGGGAAAGGGAGATGACCGAGGTGGAAGGTCTTTTGGGCGACGCCCGCCTTCTGACGCTCACCGGGCCGGGGGGCTCGGGCAAGACGCGGCTGGCGCTTGAGGTCGCGAGGGATCTCGCCGGAGAGTTCGAGGACGGGGTGTGGCTTGTGGAGTTCGCCTCGCTCTCCGATCCAGATCTCGTGCCGTGGGCTGTCGCCTCGGCGCTGGATGTCCGGGAGCAACCGGGCCGTCCTTTGACGGAGACGCTCACGGGCCATCTCGGCTACAAAGACACGCTGCTCGTGCTCGACAACTGCGAGCATCTCGTGGAGGCGTGCGCCGCGCTGGTCGGCGTGCTGCTTCGCGCCGCTCCGAATCCGCGTGTGCTCGCGACCAGCCGGGAGGCTTTGGGGGTGGATGGCGAGGTGAAGTGGCGGGTGTCCCCGCTCACGATGCCGGACGGTTCGGGAGGAAACGAGGATATCACCCGCTACGAGGCGGTTCGGCTCTTCGTCGAGCGAGCGCGTCTCGCGTCGCCCGCGTTCGCCCTGACGCCTGAAAATGGATCGGCGGTGGCGGACATTTGCCGCAAACTCGAAGGCATTCCGTTGTGCGTGGAGCTTGCCGCCGCGAAGGTCGGGGCGCTTTCGGTGGCGCAGATATCGGCTCGCCTCGATTCCTGCCTGCGGCTGCTTTCGGGAAACATCCGGACGGCTCCATCGAGGCACCGGACGTTGCAGGCCGCACTGGACTGGAGCCACGACCTGCTCGGAGATGCGGAGCGAACCCTCTTCCGACGGCTTTCGGTGTTCGCAGGCGGTTTCTCGCTGGAAGCGGCGGAGGCCGTCGGCGTGGAGCGGGAGGAGGCCATGAACACGCTCCTCGCGCTGATAGAAAAATCCCTGGTGAAGGTCGAGGAAGGGGATGCGCCGCGGTACCGGCTGCTGGAACCGGTGCGACAGTACGCCGTCGAACGTCTCGAAGAGAGCGGCGAGGCGGAGGAAGTCCGCAAGCGTCACGCATCGTACTATCTGGCGCTTGCCGAAGAGGCGGAACCGGAGCTTGCCGGCGCGGAGCAGGTGGTCTGGCTGGAGCGGTTGGAGGCCGAGCACGGCAACGTGCGGGCGGCGTTGTCGTGGGCGCTGGGTCGGAGCGGGAGTCCGAAGTTGGGGGCCGGGATATCGGGTGCGCTCTGGCGCTTTTGGCATGAGCGGGGGCATCTGGGCGAGGGACGTTCCTGGCTGGAAGCGGCGCTCCGCGACGGCGGCGCTCTGCCGGCGACCGCGCGGGCGAAGCTGCTCACCGGGTCCGGTATGCTGGCGTGGGAGCAGGGCGACTACGCGTCGGCGTCGGCGTTGCACGAGGAGAGCCTTATCGTCGCGCGGCGGTTGGGGAACAGGCCGGCCATCGCCCATTCGCTCAACAACTTGGGTTTGGTCGCGCTGTATCAGGATGACTACGAGCGAACAGCCGAGCTCCACGAGGAGAGCCTGGCCCTGAGAAGAGAGCTGGGAGACAAGGGAGGCAGCGCGGCCTCGCTTCACAACCTGGGTTTGATGGCGCTGTACGAGGGTGACCACGCGCGGGCAAGAACACGCATGGAAGAGAGCCTTTCCATCGTCCGCGAATTGGAGGACAAGTGGGCGATCTCCATCCTTCTCAACAACCTGGGGTTGGTGGCGCTGTACGCCGGTGAACACGAGCGAGCGCGGGAGCTGCAAAAAGAGAGCCTGGCGCTGCGACGAGAACTGAGGGACAGGGGAGGAATCGCCGAGTGCCTCGAAGGGTTGTCCGGGGTAGCCGCCTCGGAGGGGGAAGCATCCCGCGCGGCGCGGCTGTGGGCAGCGGCCGAGACCCTGCGCGAGGCCATCGGCGCCCCCTCGCCCCCGGGCCATCGCTCCCTTCACGACACCCACCTCAACGCCACCCGCGCCCGGCTCGATTCAGCGGCGTGGGACGCCGCGTGGGCGGAGGGTCGGAAGATGCCCCTCGAAACAGCCATTGAATACGCGCTGGAGGAACAAGAGCCGGAAGAGAGGAACCTTTTCGCCGGACTCACGCGCCGGGAGATCGAAGTGCTGCGCCTCGTCGCCAAAGGCTTGACCAACGCCGAAGCAGCCGAAAAGCTCTACGTCAGCCCGCGCGCCATAAACTGGCACCTCACCTCCATCTACCGCAAAGTCGGGGCCGGCTCCCGAGCCGCCGCCATCCGCTTCGCCGTGGAAAACGGGCTGGTTTGAGGCTTCGGGCATAGTTCGGCCCGCTCGACGCGTCGGTTCCGGACGGGCGACACTCCTCGACGGTGAAACGGTGTTTGATCCCGGCAACCCCCTTTTTCCGCATCGGGTAGAATCCGCCGTAGCCGGAAACGGGATTTTCAGTTCACAAAGAGGCGTGAGGTGCCGGAGGCCGACCATTCTCGACGGGTCTTTGAGATCGTCCCTCAACGACGAGACGAATCCGCGCCCGAAAGCAACCTCCCGGCGCAGCTCACGTCCCTCGTCGGGCGGGATCCGGAAGCGGACGCCGCGAAAGCTCTCTTGTTGAGCGAGGAAAACTGTCTGCTCACCCTCACCGGACCGGGCGGCGTCGGCAAGACCCGCCTCGGGTTGCGGGCAGCCGAAGACCTGGCCCCTGATTTCGCCGACGGCGTCCGTTTCGTCTCCCTCGCCCCGATACGGGACCCCGAGCTGGTCGTCCCCGCCATCGCCCAAACTCTCGGCCTTCGGGAAGCCGGAGAGAAGTCATTGCTCGAACGCCTGAAATCCCTCCTGCGAAACAAGCAACTCCTTCTCCTGCTCGACAACTTCGAGCAGGTGGTCGAGGCGGCGCCGGTGGTGACGGATCTGCTGAAGAGTTGTCCTTCTCTGAAAATACTCGTCACCAGCCGGGAGACGCTGCGCCTCTCCGGCGAGCAAGAATTCCCGATACCCCCGCTCGAACTGCCGAACCCGGAGCATCTGCCGGATTCAGAGACCCTCTCGCGCTACGACGCGGTGGCGCTCTTCGAGGAACGAGCGCGGAAGGTGAAGCCCGACTTCCGGCTCACCAGCGAGAACGCTCCTCTGGTGGCCGGCATCTGCGCCAGGCTCGACGGGCTGCCGCTGGCTATCGAGCTGGCGGCGGCCCGCATCAAGCTGCTTCCCCCGCAAAAGATGCTCAAACGCCTCGAACACAGGTTGGATCTTTTGACCGCGGGAGCGAGGGACGCGCCGGCGCGCCAAAAGACCCTCAAGAAGATCATCGAGTGGAGCTACGACCTCCTGAAACCCAGCGAGCAGCTTTTGTTCCGCAGGCTCGCCGTCTTCTCGGGCGGATGCTCGCTCGAAGCCGCGGAAGAGGTGGCCGGAGAGCCGGACGAAGACACGCTCGGAATACTGGAAGCCTTGATCGGCAAGAACCTCCTGCGCCAGACGGAGGCAGCGAACGGTGAACCCCGTCTCTCCATGCTGGAGACCATCCGCGAGTACGCTCTCGAACGCCTCTCGCCCAGCGGCGAGGAAGCGTCCATCCGGCGCTCTCACGCCGAATATTATCTGGCTCTGGCGGAAAGAGCGGAGCCGAACTTCACCACCGCCGATCAAGTCGTGTGGCTCGACCTCCTCGAAGCGGATCTCGAGAACATGAGGGCGTCTCTTTCGTGGTCGCTGGCGCGAGAGGACATAAAGACCGCTTTGCGGATGTGCCGCGCGCTGTGGCGATTCTGGTACCTGCGGTGCTACCTGAGCGAGGGACAGCGGTGGCTGGAGGAGACGCTCTCTAAGAGCGGCGGAGGGCGGATCCCGCAAGCCGGGACACTCAGCGGCGCGGGCCATCTGGCGTGGTGCCTGGGAGACTTCGAGCGGGCGGGCGCCCTGCGCCGGGAGAGCCTGAAGCTGTTCCGGCGAGCGGGAGACAGGGCGGGGATGGCGGCCTCTCTAAACGGACTCTCGTTCATCTCCCGCATGCAGGGAGACTACGATGCGGCGCGGCGGCTGGGCGAAGAAGCTTTGGCTTTGCATCGGGAAGTGGACAGCGGGTTGGGCATCGCCGAGTCGCTCTTCCTCTCGGGGGCCGCGGCGGCTTTCGGAGGAGACCACGAGGCGGCGCGTCCCTTGCTCGAAGAGAGCGTGGCGCTCTACCGGTCGTTGGGGGAGCGGCAGGGGTTGGCCGACTCGCTCGGCGTGCTGGGAATGTCGCTCATGAGCGATGGCGACTACGAGGAGGCGAGCCTCTTCATCGAGGATTCGCGGGAGATCATGGCAAGTCTGGGACACCGCCGGGGACTCGCCAAGACGTTCAACGTCCGTGGAGACCTCGCCCTCGCTCAGGGCGACCTCGAAGCGGCGCGCGCCTCTTACGAAGAGGCCCGGCTCATCTTCGACGACCTGGACGACGGGTGGTGGCTCGCCTGGAGCCTCGAAGGTCTGGCGGGAGTGGCCGCGGCGCGGGGACGCCCCTCGCGGGCGGCGCGCCTGTTCGGAGCAGCCGAGACGCTTCGGGAGGAGATCTCCGGCCCCCGCCCGGCCGCCCACCGGGCCGACTACGAGCGCCGACTCGCCGACGCGCGCTCCCGACTCGATGAAGAGACATTCGAAGCGGCGTGGGCGGAGGGGAAGACGATGACGCCGGAACAGGCCCTCGCCTCCGAAGAGTCGGAGCAAACCCGCGCGGAGCCGTTCCGCCGGGCCGGTCTGACTGTCCGGGAGGCCGAGGTGCTCAGGCTGGTGGCGCGGGGGATGAACAACGCCCGGGTGGGCGAAAAGCTCTTCATCAGCCCTCGCACCGTGGACACGCACCTCACCCGCTACGCCCTCGAGCACGATCTTGCTTAAAAGCAGGGAGTGGGGAGTAGGGAAGGACATGGAATCGAGACACCCGCCGACGAAACCTCCTCTCGAATATATCGAGAGGTCGTCGGGCGGAAAGGCGAAGCTATCGAAGAAGAGCGAGTCGAGGGCAACACTACTCCCTTGTATCTTGAAAGCGGTCGTTCACCGAACGATTGTGCGCCAAAGGCAAGCCAGAGATGGTGGCTCTGGTAGCGTGCATGCACAAGCTGCCGCTCATCCTCAACGCGATCCTCAAGAACCGTACTCCCTGGAGGCCTTCTCATTTTAAAGACAGTTGCTGCTCCCTACCTCCCCACTCCCTGTATTTACGAGCGAAGCGACGCGACCTCCCGATTCCCGGTAGTTATCAGTCAGGCTCGATGGTGGCGATGAGCCCCTCGTTGTTGAGGCTGTCCTGGTACATCTCGGCGAGTTCCTTGTGGCACTTGACGACGACGGCCTTCCCCTTCGTGTGGGCCTCCATCATGATGTCCACGGCCCTCCGCGTCGACATGCGCGGGATGACTTTCCGCAGCACCTCCACGACGTGCTCCATCGGGGTGTAGTCGTCGTTGTGGAGGATGACTTTGTACGGAGGCTCCTGGGTCACGCGGCTCCGCGTTTTCTCCTCCGGTTTGGTCTCGGTGGGCGAAGAGAGGACTATGCTCATCGTGTTTTCTCGGTGAATGTCCGGCACGGCTGTTCAGGTTATCACACGTTTTGGAGGACTTTCATCCCCTGGAGACGAGGGGGAGGACTTTTTCGAGAACCGTCTCCGAAGCGCGGCGATTCGCGCGCTCGATCTCCCTGGCGCGAGCGAGAGGCGGGAAGTCTTCGAGAGCGTCGAGCATCGTCTCGGGGAGGGTGACGGGACTTTCCATGCCGCGTTCGAGAAGCCAGCCCCGCGGGAGGAGTTTCGGGAGTTTCTGGTGGGAGACGGCGCTCCAGAGCGCGGTCCAGGCTCTGGGGACGACGCGCCAGATGTCGTAGCCTCCACCGCCGGTCGCGACCCAGCGTCCGTCGCAGAGCTCGTGGGCGAGGTCGTGGACGCGACGGGGGATGTGCTCGTAGAGGCGCATCGTGGCCAAGAGGTGCGTCAAAGGGTCGAAGGCGTGTCCGTCGCAGCCGTTCTGGGAGATGATCAGGTCCGGCTCGAAGGCGCGGAGGACTTCGGGAACCACGAGGTCGAAGCATTCGATCCAGGAATCGTCCTGAGTGAAGGGCTCCAGCGGAACGTTGACGGAATAGCCCACGCCTCCGTTGCGTCCGATCTCATCGACGCCTCCGGTTCCGGGGAAGAGGTATCGCCCCGTCTCGTGCATGGAGAGGGTCAGAACTTCCGGGTCGTCATAGAACATCCACTGCACGCCGTCGCCGTGATGAGCGTCGGTGTCGAGGTAGGCGATCCTGATCCCGGGATGTTCTTCTCTTAGA
>JBOHBL010000378.1:0-6080 GCA_050698295.1 Rubrobacteraceae bacterium
AGATAAGCCGGACGGAGGTCCTCGCGCATCCCGCCCGTCCGGCGGTAGCTCTCGGCGACGGGGTAAGTCCCGGCCTGGACGTAGACCGTCGCGTTTTCGGGAGCGTTTTCGTTGACCCACTCGACGGCTGGTTTGTACGTATTCGCCAGATACGTCGTCTCGAAACCGAGGGCGTTCGCGCCGGGGATGAGACCGACCGCCTCGCCGTAGTATTCGAGGGAGTTCTCCGTCCCGGTCCAGATGATCCCCGGCAGCGCTAGCGCGGCGTAGACGGCGAGGGCGGCGGCGAGGTTTATTCGGAGACGAGACACCAACCAGCCGAAGCCTACTCCGGCACAGATCGCCCACAAAGGGAACGCCGCCAGGAACTGCCTCGGTCCTCCGTAGACCGGCGTGAGTCCCGAACCGGCGACCGCGAGGACGAGGGCGAGGTTCAAAAGCACCCACGCCGAGGCGAGGTTGCCCGCGCTCCGGAACAGCCGTATCGCGCCGACTATCCCGGCAAGCGCCGCCACGAGCGGGACGAACACCACGAGCGCGGCGAGCGGGTAGTGGAACGGGGCGCCCGCCCACCATTCGCCGAGGTAGTAGGTGAAGCGTTCGTTCTGGAGGCCGCCCGCCCACGTCAAAAATTCCAGGGTGCGGCCGATGGGGTCGCGCCAGAGCCAGGGCCAAATCGCGAAGAACGCCGCGGCCCCGATCCCGAAACTCGCAAAGAGCCGGACGAAGACGGCCTTCTCCCGTCTGAAGATCAGAGCCCACAAAAGCGCGGCCACGACGACCGGGAAGACCGTGATCTTGGTGGCGAAAGCCATCCCGACCACGATTCCGGTCCAGACGACGCGCCCTCTCCCCCCTCCATTCATCATCCGGAAGAGTACGACCGCGGAGACGAGGTACATCGAGGCGACGGCTCCGTCCAGCTGCCCGAGCCGCGCGAAACCGAATAAAACCGGGATGAGCGGCATCGAAAGAGCCGTCCCCCACGCCGCGGCGGAACCGAACTCGGCGCGAACGAACCGGAAGGCGAAATATATGGAGATCAAAAACAGAGCGTAGGAGCCCATCCGGTAGAAGTCCCCGATCACGGCGAGGTCCTCCGTCCCGAAGAGCAGGACCCCGATGCCGGCGAAGGGCAACGCCCACAGCTTGAAAAACGGCGGCGCCTCGTGGCTCTGTTGCCAGTAGCGATCTATCGAGGACCACCAACCGAGCGGGTTCTCGAAAATACTCCCGAACCACGAGAGATAGAGATACGAAGACCCGAAATAGTTCGGCTCGTCCCAGGAGATCCCGACTCGCCCGATCGTCAAAACCCCGACGAGGAGCAGAAAAAACAAATAACCGAAAAGGAGCCAACGCTCCCGCGAACTGTCCGAATGACCCTCTTTCACGTGCCTATTTTAGTCATCCGGGCAAAAACCTCATCAAAACCGCGATTTCATCACTTTCAATCGTCCCAAGCTAATAAGATAATTGGTTAGCAACTACCGTCTCGAAGAGGACAGGGGGTGAGCAACATGGAAGTCCCGGACTCGCCCTGCTTGCCGCCACCCTTCGCTCTTTATCAAATAAAAGGGAGGTGAGAATTCATGACTGAAGGCAAAGCAAAACAATGGTAATCGCGTAAGGTGATCCACGCACATTAACGCATCTTCGTCTGTACTTGTGATTGCCCATGCTCTAGAATGTCGAGCAGCCGAATCGGACGCAAAGGGAAAGTTACGAGACTGCGTGGATGGAACCTACTAGAAGGTACATATATGGTTTATCCGTAACGGCCCTATTCGTTTTTGTAGCTTGGTTGTACCTTTTCGGAGTCTCTTTCAATTGGACTTCTTTTTGGGGTACATCCTTGCTCATGGTAGTGTGCGCTTTAGCACGCCGTTTTCCGATAAGTTTCACTCGCGGTTCCGTAGAAGTCGTAGATGTGGTTGTGCTGGTAGCTATCTTGCTCTTTGGTCCCGTGTGGGCGCTATTGGTGAACCTACCAAGCGTAATTTACAGAGAGCGTTTGCGAACTTTGTTCGTGACTACGAGCGACGTCCTCATAATTTTGGCCGCAGGTTATGTTTTCAACACATTCACTTCGCCAGTGGTGCACGACCCTGTACTCGACGCGTACTTCGTTTATGGGGCACTGGCAGCCAGCGTAGTAATGTATTCGTTAGATGCCGCCGTCAATTCAACTTTGATGCGTCTCAAATACGGCATTCCATTCGCGGAAAATCTAAAAGAATTCTTCCTCCCCCTCATCCCTTCCGACATAGCCGCAGTTCTCGCGGCTCTCGGGACGGCGTACGTGACGGTCGTGTTCGGGCCGGCGGCGGCGCTGGTTTTGTTCGCGGGGGCGGCTGCGGCTTTGATCTCTCTGCACCTGATCCACAAGCATCAGCGGGAGAGCGAGGAGTTGAAGAAGGAGAACGCGGAACTGCTGGCGTCCGGGGTGGAGCTTGCGGCGGGGATCGTGGAGAGCGTCGGGGCGAAAGACGGGTACACGGCACGGCTCGCGGCGGCTTCTTCGGTGTTCGCCGGGGACATCGCCGGGGAGTTCGGCCTCGATGCGGAGCGAACGAAGAAGTTGAGGATCGCGGCTCTCTTGCAGGATGTCGGGCTCGTGAGCGTGCCGGACGAGGCGCTTTTGGCGGCTCCCGGAAAACTGAACTCGGTCGGGAGGATGCAGTTCGAGCGTCACACGGTCCAGAGCGAGGGAGTTCTCTCCAAAGCGCCGGGTTTCGAGGAGGCGGCGAAGTGGGCGAGGTGGCACCACGAGCGGATGGACGGGACCGGCTACCCGGACAGGCTCAAAGGACAGTGGATCCCCCTGGAAGCCCGCATCCTCGCCGTCGCCGAAACCTATTCTTCGATGGTCCTCGCCGGACCTCACAACCCCGCCCTCCCACCCCAGGAAGCCAGAATGGAACTCACGAGCCTCGCCGAACGCAGCCTCGACATCGAAACCGTCAAGGCCCTCCTCCGCGTCCTCGACCGCGAGGACGCCAACTACGCCACCGCCGCCGACAGCCGATTCGCCTTCACGTCCCCGGCGCGGGAAGATGAAGGCGGCTCTTTCTCTCCGCGCGTCGTCGGCGAAGAGTCCGGGTAATACCGGGCCCGAAGATTCCGGCGGGACGGACGGAAAAGCCTTCGGGAAGCGCGGAGTCGAAGGCGTCTTTTCGCGGAGTCGAAGGCGTCTTTTCGGTGGGTGGTGCGTCTGGAGTATACTCTTGCGCGTCATGCAGAGCGAAGTCCCCCAAAGCAGGGCTCAGGTAGTCTCGCGCGAGACCTTCGACGGGGTATCCGTCATCGTCCCCGTCTTCGACGAAGCCGAGTGCGTCGCCGACGCTCACGCCGAGATCTCCCACGCACTCGAAGGCATCCCGCGCGAAATCATCTTTGTGGACGACGGCTCGACCGACGGCACCGCGAAGGTCCTCGACGACATCGCCGAAAGAGACCCGAGGGTTTGCGTCATCCGATTCCGGCGCAACTTCGGCAAGAGCGCGGCGCTCGCGGCGGGCTTCGCCAGAGCGAGATACGGCGCGATAGCCACGATAGACGCCGACCTTCAGGACGACCCCGCCGAGATACCGCGTCTGCTCAACAAGCTCTTCGAGGACGACCTCGACCTCGTCTCCGGCTGGAAGAAAAGCCGCAGGGACCCGCTCGAAAAACGCATCCCCTCGAAGCTCTTCAACCGGACTACCAGGATCCTCACGGGCGTCAAACTCAACGACTTCAACTGCGGCCTGAAAGTCTACAGGCGCGAAGTCGTGCGGGAAGTGACGCTCTACGGCGAGCTTCACCGCTACATCCCCGTCCTCGCCCACTACCGGGGTTTCCGGGTCGGGGAGGAGGCCGTCAACCACAGACCGAGGGGCGGCGGAAACTCCAAGTTCGGACTGGAGCGGTATATGAGGGGGATGTTCGACCTGATGAGCATCGTGTTTCTGGGGATATACCAGAGGAGACCGCTGCATTTGTTCGGGGGGATCGGACTCGGGTTCTCCTCGCTCGGGTTCCTGATCTGCGCCTACCTCACCGTGCTCTGGTTCATGGGATACGGCATCGGCGACCGTCCGCTCCTTATTTTGGGCGTGCTTCTCATCATCGTGGGGGTGCAGAGCGTGTCTTTCGGGCTCATCGCCGAGCTTATAGCCCGCACGAGCTACGCCGCCTCCGACCCGCCGTACAGCATCGCCAGCGAGCGCCGGGGCGAGCCGAAGCCTCCGCCGCGCGAACCCTCCAGGTAAAGTGGAACGCAATGAGAGGCATGAGGAACGTAGCCGCGCGCAGGTCAAGCATCTCCAGGCTGAGTTTGATGAGTATGGATCACCCCTGGGAGCGCGGGGTTGAAGCCCGCGAGATGCTCAAGCTCTCCTTCATGCGGGCAGGATGCCCGCGCCCCAGGAAAAGCCACCTTCTCTCATATTCAAGTTGGAGATGCTTAGCGAAGAGTAATTCTTGAGAGTACTTTTCGTAACCTCGACGTTTCCGCGCTCGGAGAGCGACGATCAAGTCCCGTGGCTACTCGAACTCTCGCTGGTGCTGCGCGAGAAGGGCATCGACCTCGAAGTCCTCGCCCCCACCTACGCCGGTCTTTCGAACCACGAAGTCCACGGCGTCCCGGTCCACAGATACAGGTACTGGAGCAAAGCGCGCGAGGTCGTGACGCACGAGGCCGGGGCAATGAACAAGATGGGGCGCGGCTCCGGACTCCTCCTGCCCGCTTTCGCCCTCGTCGGAGCGGGGATGGCGAAGGTGGCGCGTCTCGCGAGAGAGAATCACTACGACATCATCCACTCGCACTGGCCCCTTCCGATGGGTCTCCCGGCGCAGGCGGGAGCGTGGGCGTCGAAGAAGAAGCCGGGCCTCGTCGCCACCTTCCACAGCGCGGAGGTCGCGCTCGCGAAACGGAAGAGCCACTACCGGCCCATCCTCAAACGGCTCGCGAACAACCTGGACGCCTCGATAGCGAACTCCCGCAGCACCGCGAGAACGGTGGAGGAACTCACCGGGGTCGAACCGCGCGTCATCCCGTTCGGGCCGCCGCGAGGAGCGGTGGACCTGGACCGGAGACTCGAAGCGAGTCCTCTATCGGACAAACTTCCCATCGTCCTCGCTGTGGGGCGAATGATCGAGCGCAAAGGTTTCCCGGTACTCGTTCGGGCGTCGGAGCGACTTCGCGGGAAGGCTCGTGTCATCATCGTGGGCGGCGGCGAATACGAGCCGGTCGTGAAAAAGGAGGTCGAGCGCCGGAACGTCGGAGACGTGGTCGAGCTGGCGGGACGGCTCTCGAACGAGGCGCTTTCGGGTTTGTACTCCCGGTGCGCCGTTTTCTGTCTGCCGGCGATAGTGGACTCTCGCGGCGAGACCGAGGGGCTGGGAGTCGTCCTGATCGAGGCGATGAGCCACGGAAAACCCGTCGTCGCCGGCGACCTCGGCGGCATCCCGGACGCGGTGGAAAACGAAAAGACGGGCATCCTCGTCCGCCCGAACGATCCGGATGCTCTGGCAGGGGCGCTGCTGCGCGTCATCGGGGACCCGAAGCTCGCGGAGCGGCTCGGAGAGGCGGGAAGGCAACGAGCGAAGCGTCTCTTTTCGTGGGATAGCGTCGCGGGAAGGCACATCGAACTGTACGAATCTATCGTACGATGAGCGCATGAAAAGAGGTGTTCTCGAAAAGGCGAAGAGGTTCGTGGCTCCGGCGATCATCCTGCTCGCCGCCGTGTTTCTGGCGCGAGCCCTCATCGGGGGCTGGAGCGAGGTTCAAAACTACGAGTGGCGCTTCGAGTTCTCGTACCTCGCGCTGTCGGTGGTCCTGATCTTTTTGTATTACGTCCAGCAGTGGGGGGGTTGGCGGCTCGTGATGCAGAGCTTCGGCGACCCTTTGACGAGGTCGGAGTCGGCGGCGATATGGTTCGCTTCGATCCTCGGACGATACGTGCCGGGAAACGTCGCGATGGTCGCCGGACGTGTCGGACTGTGCCACAGACGCGGCATCCCGGTCCGAACCACCTTCACCAGCATGGTCTACGAGAACGCCCTCATCCTGATATCCGCCCTCCTCATCACGGCGG
>JBOHBL010000379.1:0-1800 GCA_050698295.1 Rubrobacteraceae bacterium
GCACCCCGTCCCCTCCCGCCACCCGAACAACCCATCCATCTCCCGCTCCACCTCGCGAGAGACGGCATCTTCGAGCCCCGCGCCCTCCCCAATCTCACAGGAGATGTCGAGCAATGTGTTCGAGACGAGGAGGCTCAGGCAGTCGAGGAGGACCGCGCCACTCCGAAAGCCCGAGCCGCGCAGGGCGGCGGCGACCTCTCGCCGGGCTTCGAGCGTCCGCCATCCGGCGGGCCGGCGGCGGCGATGCTCCGCGACGCGGCGCGCCATCTCATCGTCGAGAGCCTCGGCGGTCGCCACGTAAAGTACCGGACCATCGAAGCTATCGGAGATCACCCTCTCGGAGATCCCGCTCTTCCCGCTGCGGGCGCCGCCGGTGACGAAGATGAGCGTCACGCCCCGGCCCCGAGATGCGAGAGGTCGTTGAAAGCTCGAAGGACGGGAAGGGATGGCGTACCGTTCCGGGCGCTCCACTCGAAGGTCGTGACGCCGGAGCGGGCGAGGGCGAGGCGCCAGTGGTTTTCGGGAGGCATCCCGAGGAGGCGGCACGCGATGAGCCGCAACGGGCCACCGTGCGCCACGACGGCGATCCCCACCTCCTCCCCGAACTCCCGATCCACCTCGTTCGTTATCTCCTCGAACCCCCGGTACACCCGCCCTCGAAGCTCGGCGAACGTCTCACCTCCCGGCGGACGCGCTCTCTCCGGGTCCGAAACCCATGCGGCATAACGTTTCGCGTCCTCCTTTACGAGTTTCTCGTGGGGCTTCCCCTCCCACTCTCCGAAGCGCATCTCCCTCAAAAACTTCCGCTCTCTCGCCCGAACCCCGGCTCTCCGCGCGACCTCCGCCGCCGTCTCCACGGATCGGGAGAGGTCGCTCGAATACACGGCCTTTATGCTCACTTCCTTCGAAAGTCGCTCCCCGATGAGCCTCGCCTCGCGGACGCCTCGCTCTCCGAGCGGGGGATCTGACCATCCGACGTACCCCTCCGGCGACTCCGCCAGCGCGTGCCGGACGAGGAAGAGCCGTCTCATCCCGCCTCCCGCGCGAGCCGCGTGAACGCTTCGGCGAGGCGTTCGCACTCCCCCCGGCGACGGACCGCCACCCGGACGTGATCCGGGAGTCCGAACGAGGCGCAGTCACGGATTTGCATACCCTCGGCGAGTAGCCTCCCGCGCACGCTCGCGCCGCTGCCCGCCGCCGAGACCTCGACGAGGAGGAAGTTCGCCACGCCGGGAAGTACCCGAAAGCCGGCGCGGGACATCTCGCCCCGGAGGTACGCCGCGTCGCGAGCGAGGGCCTTCCGGCTCGCTTCGAGGTGCCGGAGGGCGGGGGGCGAGAGAGCGGCGACGCCGGCTGCCTGCGCGGGGCCGCTCACGTTCCACGGCGGACGCACCGCGGAGAGGGTGCGGGTCACGGTCGGCTCGGAGATCGCATACCCGAGCCGCAGTCCGGCTATGGAGTGCGCCTTCGTCGCCGAACGAAGCAAAACGAGGTTCCCGCCCGAAAGGAGGTCCACGAGGTCGTCCGGTTCGCCTTCAAGGACGAGTTCGCGGTACGCTTCGTCGAGCGCGAGGAGGCCGCCGACCGCCGCGACGCCTTCGAGTATCGCCTCCACGCCCGCGCGGGAGAGGAGGTCGCCGGTCGGGTTGTTCGGGTCGCACAGCCACACCACGCGCGGCCTCGCCTCACGGACCGCAGCGCACAGCGCGGGAACATCGAGCTTCGTCCCTCCCGGACTCACCTCCCGCTCGAAGCGTGCGACCCTCGCTCCGCATAGCCGGCTCGCCCGCTCGTACTCGC
>JBOHBL010000380.1:0-1069 GCA_050698295.1 Rubrobacteraceae bacterium
ATCCATATGAACGACATTGTGGCCTACGACTTCACCGGCTTTTCGCCGGCCGACTACGAGCAGCAACTCCTCGACGAGTTCGACCAACTCTACGAGGAGGGCGACTCGCGCCGGCGGATGATGCTGATCAGCCTGCACGACCGTCTGTCGGGGCATGCGTCGCGCGTGCGCGTGCTCGACCGCTTTCTGACTCATGCGAAGAGCCATCCCGCCGGGTGGTTCGCCCGTCAGGACGAGATCGCTCGGCACGCGCTCGCTACGCCTGACATCACGCCGAAAGTGGTGCGAGACGTTGCGGAAGTGAGCGGGCTCCCAAGTACCACGAATCAGAAGAACGGGTGATCCCGCCGTGATCCGCCACACCGCACTGTTCCGATTCAACGATGGAGTGTCGGCCGCGCAGATCACCGAGATGATGGCGGCGCTGCTTGCGTTGAAGAACGACGTCCCGCAGATCGAGCGCGTCGTCTGGGGTAAGAACTTCTCGCAGCGGGCGAACGGGCATACCCACGTGGTTTCGATCGACTTTCCCGATCGCGCCGCTCTCGCGGTCTTCTATGATCACCCAGCCCATAGGCGGATCGCCGAGACGTTGATCAAGCCGATCACAGCCAGCTTCCTTATCGTCGACTACGAGGAGAGAAGCTCGCCAAAGATTGCCGGGGAGGATGGCGCCTCGGAGGTCCGGTCGTGACTACGGATTCAGGACTTCGCTTGGCTATCCTTAACAAGCTCGAGGACAGCCTCGACTGTCTCGACATGAAGACGCGCCGCTTTCTCGGCGCGGTCTCTCTGCCTCCGCACCCGCACGAACTGGTGCTGTCACCGGACCTCCAGACGGCATACGCTTCGATCTACGGCGACGGCGTCTACGGTAACAATGTTCATACAGGGCATGAAGTCGTCATCATCGACCTGATCGCGATGAAGTCGGCCGGGGTCATCGACACACGTCCATATTCCGGTCCGCACGGCATGGCGATCCATCCGGACGGGTCACTGTTCGTCACCGGCGACAAGAGCAACGTCACCCTCGTGGTCGACCCTCAATCGGGGCGGATCATTGAAG
>JBOHBL010000381.1:0-1396 GCA_050698295.1 Rubrobacteraceae bacterium
GAGAGGCTCGAAGGCGCGCAGGCCGGGTGGGGATAGAACGTTTGGCGTCCACGTTTGACACGAACTTCCGGAAAGGGGAGCTTGGATGGAGATAGGACTCGTCCCTAAAACAGAGAACCTTTGGAAAGGAGCGAAGGCGAACGGACTATCTCCTCTGGAGGCGCTCGCCTACAGATCAAACCTGCTCGGCAGCGACCGCTCCGTCGCCAACTTCGGCGGCGGCAACACCTCTACAAAATCTAAAGAGAGGGACCACACCGGCAGGGAGATAGACGCCCTATGGGTCAAAGGCTCCGGCAGCGACCTCGCCACCATCACAGCGGACAAATTCACGGGATTGCGGCTCGAAGAGATACTTCCCCTCATGGAGCGCGGCGAGATGAGCGACGAGGAGATGGTCTCACACCTCGCTCGCTGCCAGCTCGCCCCCGACATGCCGAGGGGTTCCATCGAGACGCTTCTCCACGCCTTCGTGCCGCATCCGCACGTGGACCACACCCACCCGGACGCCATAAACATGCTCTGTTGCGCCGAAAACGGCGAGGCTCTGGCCCGTGATTGTTTCGGCGACGAAGCGGTTTGGGTACCGTACATCCGCCCCGGCTTCGCGCTCTCCAAAGAGGTCGGCGAAGCGGTGAGAGACAACCCGAAAGCCAGGTTCGTCCTCCTCGCCAAACACGGCCTCGTCACGTGGGGCGAGACCGGAGAAGAAAGCTACGCGAACACCGTCGAGGCGGTGAACCGCGCCGCGGAGTTCGTCGCCTCACGAGCCGGCGATGCTCCTTTCGGTGGTGCCGTCATGCCCCCCGTGGGCCGGGAGAAGAGAGAGGGGCTTCTCGCCGCCGCGCTCCCGGCCCTGCGAGGGGCGCTCTCCAAAGAGACGCCGAAGATACTCCGTTTCGACGCCTCCGAGGCGGTCATGGAGTTCGTTTGCGGGACGGACTCATCGGATCTCTCGCAGGTAGGCGCGGCCTGCCCGGACCACCTCGTGCACACCAAGATGCGCCCGCTCTGGATAGACTTCGATCCCGAGAACGAAGGAGCCGAAGAACTAAAAACGAAGCTCCGCGAAGGAGCGGAACGATACCGCGACGAATACGAAGCGCACTTCTCGCGCAACGGCATCGAGGACGAGGAGATGTCCGACCCGAACCCCCGCGTTGTCCTCATCTCAGGCGTCGGGCTGATATCCGTCGGCAAGGACCTGAAATCCGCCAACCTCGCGCGCGACCTCTACCACCGCGCCATCGCTGTCATGCGCGGAGCCTCGACCATGGATTCCTTCGTTTCTTTGAGCGAGGAGGAGTCATACGCCGTCGAGTACTGGCCCCTCGAACTCTACAAGCTCACCCTGGCCCCGCCTCCGAAGGAGTTCGCCGGGCGCGTGGCCCTTGTC
>JBOHBL010000382.1:0-1909 GCA_050698295.1 Rubrobacteraceae bacterium
CCGCTTGGGGAGTGGGGAGTAGGGAAAAGCATGCGGGCGGAATGTTCGCCGTCGAAGCCCCCCTTCGAGTTCATCGAAAGTCCGTCGAGCGGGAAGGCAAGCGCATCGAAGAAGAGAAAGTCGAGAACCTCCCCACTCCCGACTCCCAACTCCCGACTCCCGGGAGCGAAGCGACATGATCGTCGTCAAAGTCGGTGGAGGCGCTCTGGCGGGCGGCGCTCTGGAGGATTTGACGGAGATCCTTTCCTCCGGGACTCCCGTGACGCTCGTCCACGGCGGCGGTCCCAGTCTCACCCGGATGCTCGATGCGCTCGGGATCCCAACCCGCTTCCACGAGGGGCTGCGTGTCACCGACGAGCGAACGCTCGAAGTGGCGGAGATGGTCTTCGCGGGCCAGGTGAACAAAGGGTTGGCGCGGGAACTCAATTCGCTCGGGGTTCCGGCGGTCGGCATCTCCGGCACGGACGGGCCGACTTTGCTCGTCGAGCCGATAGAGGGGCTCGGAAGGGTCGGAGAAGTGATCGAGGTGGACACGAAGCTCATCGAGACGCTCTCGGGGGGTGGTTTCGTTCCGACGATCGCGCCGCTCGGAGTTGGACCCGTCGGCGGCTCCGTCGGGGCGTACAACGTCAACGCGGACATGGCGGCGGCGGCTATTTCGAACGCCCTCGGGGCTTCGCACCTCTTCCTCATGACCGATGTGGACGGGTTCCTGAAAGACGGTGAAGTCGTTTCGCGGATATCGCTCGGAGAATACGAATCGTACATCGAAAGCGGGCTGGCCGAAGGCGGGATGGCCCCCAAGCTCAGGGCGGCGGCGAGGGCGGCGCGTGGAGGGGTTGAGGCCAGGATCCTCAACGGCAACAAGAAGGGCTCGCTTGCGAAGGCGCTCGCGGGCGAAGAGGTAGGCACTCTCATATCGGAAGGAGAAGCGGCATGAAGGCTGTCATGGAAACCTACAAACGGTTGAACATCGCCCCCACGGAGGGCAAGGGGAGCTGGCTATTCGACGAGAGCGGCGACAAATACCTGGACTTCATCGCCGGCATCGCGACCAACTCCCTGGGACATTCCCATCCACGGCTCGTCAAAGCCATACAGGAGCAGGCCGAAAAGCTCATCCACTGCTCGAACCTGTATGAGATCCCACTCCAGGCCGAAGTCGCCGAAATGCTCACAGGCGCCACCGACTTCGACAAAGTGTTCTTCTGCAACTCCGGCGCCGAGAGCGTCGAGGCGGCGATCAAACTGGCGAGGAAGCGCGCCCATAAAAAGCGCGGCGAAGCGAAGCACGAGATATTGACATTCTCCAAATCCTTCCACGGACGCACTTACGGAGGACTCACCGCGACGGCGCAGCCGGCCTTGCGAGAAGGTTTCGGCCCGATGCCAGGCGGCTTCGTGTACGCGCCGTTCGGGGATCTGGAAGCGGCGGAAGAGCTCACCGGTCCTCAAACCGCCGCCATCATCGTCGAGCCCGTGCAGGGCGAGGGCGGCGTGAACGTCGCGCCGGAGGGTTTTCTGCAAGGTCTGCGCGACCTCTGCGACGAACACGACGCGCTCCTCGTCTTCGACGAAGTGCAGACCGGGATGGGACGCACCGGACATCTGTACGCTTACCAGGGCGTCGGCGTCGTGCCGGACGCGCTCACGAGCGCGAAGGGTCTCGGCGGCGGCTTCCCGGTCGGGGCGATGATGGTCAAAGAGGAATACGCCGCGCTCACGCCGGGGACGCACGGCTCCACATTTGGCGGCAACCCGCTCGCGATGGCAGCGGTCAAGGCGGTTTTGGAGACGGTCAACGACCCGTCCTTCCTCGAAGAAGTCCGTTTCAAGGGGAAGGTCTTGAAAAATGCTCTTCGGGAGCTTGCGAACCGGACGCCGGGAGCCGAAGTGCGCGGAGAAGGGC
>JBOHBL010000383.1:0-2085 GCA_050698295.1 Rubrobacteraceae bacterium
GCGATCCTTCTTGCCCTTGCCGGAAAGCACCGTCACGTAGCCGCGATCGAGGTCGAGGTCCGAGACGGCGAGGCTGCGCAACTCGCTCGAGCGCAGGCCCGTCGAGTAGAGGGTCTCTAAGATCGCCCGATCGCGCACGCCGATGTAGGTTGAGAGATCCGGCTGACGAAGGAGGAGCTTGATCTCTTTGCCCGAGAGCACGCCCTGCGGGAGTCGCCGGGGGAGCCTGGGCATCGTAAGCGTCCGCGTCGGGTCGGCGAGGATGAGACCCTCAGTCAGCAAGAACTCGAAGAAGCTTTTGAGGGCCGATAGGAACGCCCGCTGCGAGGAAGGCGAGAGTGTGCCGCCTTTGCGCGTCTCGCTCTTGCAGAGCCAGAGCTGGTAGGAGGAGACGATGTCGGGCGTGATGCCGGAGAGAGCCGTGATCGAAGGATGCTGATCGGCGAGGTACTTGCCGAAGCGCTCGAGGCGGAACCGGTAGGCTCGGAGCGTTTCGGAAGACCAGGCGCGCGCGCGCATCTCGGCTTGGAACCGGGCCAGCGGGGCGCCCAAAACTTTCTTCTCCATGCGTTCCAGTCAAAGTCCTAAAGTTGTCTCGCGAGCGTCTCGGGGGCTTTGTTTTCAATGACTAAACTTCCTTGAGAGAACTTTGAAAGCGGTTTCTCAAAGTCGTCCTGCCGAGAGGACGAACGGGCGCCCGCGAGCTTCTTGCGCAGTTCCACCGGCGTCGTCAGCCCGGCGAGGATCGTGGCAGCGGTGGAAGCCGGGGCGGCTAAGCGATAGCGGAACGCCTTGCCTTGCGAGCCCACAACGGCCTCGAGATACTCGAGCGCGACGAGCTCGGCTAACAGAGCGATCACCCGATGATCGGGCAGCCCCGTCGCCTCGCGGATTTCTCGGCGTGTCGCCGTGTCACCCTGCTTCCTCGAGAGGAGCGACTTGACCGACGCCAGGAGCTCGGCGGCCGGCGGCTTCAGATCCGAGAGCGTATGACCGAGCAGCTCCGCGGCCAAGGAGTAAGCCCGCCCGTAATCGCCGATGGTCGCCTCGATGAACAGCCGGCCTTCGGCGTCGCGCTTCTTCTCTCGCTGATGCTGGTGAAGGAAGGCGATCGTCTCGATCAAGTTCAAGAACCGCATGTGATCGCGGCGAGTGCGAAGCCAGCCGCGAGGAAAGGAGATGAAGGGCACGAAGGGGATGACCACACCCACAGGCTCGAGCAACCTCTGCGCGGTGTGGTGGCACCGCACGATGGCCTCCCGCTCGGATGCCCGGGCCCGGCCTTCGAGCGTCTTGCCGCGCTTCTGTGCCTCGTGGATGCGCCGCGTCTGCTCCTGCGACTCGTCGCAGTAGGTCTCGAAGCACCGCGTGGAGTTCTCGTGGTGGATGCGGCTCTCCGTCGTCGTCTCAAGGAAGGCCGCGGGACCTAAGATCTCGAAGACCTGCGTCTTGATCCTTCCCGTCGACGGGTCTTTGATCGGGACGGCGAGGATGAGCTTCTTTTTCGACTGGAGAGTGCGGATCGAGTAGTCCGCGTCCATCGAGCCGGCCCGCTCCTCGATCAGGATGAACTTGCGCACCAGAGCGTCGCGGTCCATGTAGTAGAGCGCCTGAGGCGTGAGCCGCGAGAAAAGGATCACGTCTTCGGGCGGCGTCAGAGTTTCGAGGATGTCGGCCAGGGCGGACTTTCCCGAGCCGCTCTGGCTCATGATGACCATCGACAGCGGCGTGTCGAGCTTGCGGGAGACGGCGACCAAGTAGCCGATCTGCTTGTTCGTCTCCTCGCCGACGTAACCGAGCGTGCCCATGTCTGCCGCGACCCGGTCGAGCAGATCCGGCCGGCGCAAGAACGTGAGCGCCTCGGCGCGATCACGCGGGGAGATCTCCAAAGGCGCGGGCTTGGGCTCCTGGGGCTTGCCCTGATGCCTCTCGACCGCTTCGAGCAGGAAGAAGAGATCCCGCTCGATCGCCCCGCGCTCGCCCGCCTTGAGAGCTTCGGCGCGAGAGAGAAAGGCATTCCTCGACCGCGCCGAGTAGAGATCCACGGTGTCGATCACCTTCACATTGGCGACCGTGAGCTTCAGC
>JBOHBL010000384.1:0-1102 GCA_050698295.1 Rubrobacteraceae bacterium
CTCTCGGCGTACGTCCGTTCGGGCGGCGGGGACGAGCGGGCGCGGCAAGACCTCGACCGGCTCGCCGAAGGCATCGCCATGATGCGCGAGGAAGAAGTTGAAGGCTGGCCCTTCGGCGCGATACTCCCGTGGGCGCAGTCGAGATCCCTCTGGCACGGTTGGGCGGACCAGATGTCGGGCGCTCTCGCAGAAGCCGGAACGGTACTCGACGACGGGTCGTTTGTCTCGACCGCGGTTGGCGAAGCGGGCACGTTCACGCCGCACGTACTCGCTCAGGGCGGAGCCGAACAGAGTTGGGCGCCCGCGCCGGTGGACAAATCTCAGATCGCATACGCCCAGGACGCGACGTTGCAAAACCTGCTCGCCGTCGCCGAAGCGACCGGGCGCGACTCCTTCCGGCAGCTCGCCGGGGTCGCCGGCGCGTGGTACTTCGGAAACAATCGTTCGGGCGCGCGGATGTACGACCCGGCGACGGGACGCACCTTCGACGGCCTCGAAGCCGACGGACGCATCAACCGCAACTCCGGGGCCGAGTCCACCATACACGGCCTTCTGTCCATGCTCGCCCTCGACGCCAATCCGGATGTCAGGGAGATGTCGCTTCGGGCGGAGAGGGAGGATCACCTCACCTGGCAGACCGTCGAGGCGGAGGACGGCGAACTCAAAGGCAAGGCGCGCGTCGTGGAACCCGAGAGCGCGTGGACGGGCGAGTCGCAATGGAGCGGCGGCGCATACGTCGAGCTGGGTCCCGGCGGCCGGGTGGTCGCGGAGGCCGACCTTCCGGAGAAAGGGCGCTATCGTTTGCTCCCCGTCTTCGACCGTCAGCAAATCGAAGAGCGCGCCGCGGGAACGCGCCACAAAATCGGCAGGTCGCCTTTCGGCATCGTCCGACACGGCGGCGCTGGAGAGCAAGGGGTTTCGGCAGCGCCGGGGTACCTCGACATAGCCAACCTCGGCTCGAAGAAGACCTTTGGGCCCGGGGAGGTGGAGATCCTCTCTGCTTACGTCGGCGACGGGCGTCCCGCGAGGCTGGATGCTCTGCTGGTCCAGCCCGAGATCGAACGCCTGCTGCTTTCGGGGGACGACGGCACCGCGCAAGGAC
>JBOHBL010000385.1:0-3490 GCA_050698295.1 Rubrobacteraceae bacterium
GTTTCGAGGGCCTCGAGTCCGGCTGCTTCGCCTCCGATGAGTTCGGCGGCGATCTGGCTCGTCACGTCGCGCACGTCGTCGGCGCGGGCGGCCATGTACTCGTCACTCATCCCCGCGAACATCGAGGCGAACTCCTCGCCGACGGCGAGCACGGCGGCTTCCGGGCTTTCGAGGTTTTTGACTCTTTCCTCGACTTCCTCGTGGAGATCCGGGTCTTCGGCCATCTCGGCGTGGGCCTCGAAGATGGCGGCCTCGGACTCGCCGCCGCCCTCCTCGATCCGCTTTCCCATCTCGGCGAGCTTCCCGACGACCGTTTTCACAGCTTCGCGGAAGCGGGCGATTTCGGTTTCTTCGGAGCCGGCCTCGATGTTTTCGCGGCTCGGGGTGAGCGGGCCGGGCGAATGGACGAAGACCGGGCCGACGGCGACCCCGTCCGAGGCGGCGACCCCGGTGAGACGTATCGCGGTCGTCATGATCACTCCACTTCTTCCGTGGCGAGGATCTCGGCGAGAGCGGCGACGGCGGCCTCCTCGTCCTCTCCTTCGGCCCGAATGGTGACGGTCTCGCCGTGCTTCGCGCCGAGGGTCATGAGGCGGAGCGAACTCTTCGCGTTCGCCTCGTTTCCGTCCTTCACGACCACGATGTCCGAGGCGTATCCTTTCGCCTCCTTCACGAACTTCGCCGCCGGACGGGCGTGAAGCCCCGCCTCGGGAACAACGACGACATCTCTCTCCACCATGTCTTTCTCCTTTCCCCTTTGCCTTCCACGACTATATATGCGGCGGCCCCGGAGTTCCGGGACCGCCACACTTTTTATGCTTTCGCGGCCACCTTCTCGTCCGAGCCTCCGGTGAATTCTTTGACTGCGATCACGAGCGCCGCGCTCACGACCGTGCCGATGGCGATGGCGAGTATATACAGCGGCCAGTTTCCGATGAGACCGATGACGAATATGCCGCCGTGCGGAGCTTGCAAAGTCGCGCCGAAAATGAGCGACAGCGACGCCGTTATCGCCGATCCCACCATCATCGTGGGGATGACGCGGAGCGGGTCGGCGGCGGCGAAGGGTATCGCCCCTTCCGTTATGAACGAGGCTCCCATGACCCAGTTCGCCTGTCCGGCGCGTTGCTCGGCGGGGGTGAAGAGCCGCTTCCGAACGGCGGTGGCGAGCGCGAGGGCGAGCGGCGGGGTCATCCCGGCGGCCATCACCGCGGCCATCGGCCCGAAGGCGCCTCCCGCGAGTCCGGCGATGGCGAAGGCGTACGCGGCCTTGTTCACCGGCCCGCCCATGTCGAAGGCCATCATCGCCCCGAGGATGATGCCGAGGAGAACCGCGTTCGTCCCTTCGAGGCTCCCCAGCCAGTTTTCGAGTCCCGTCGTCGCCGAGGCGATGGGCTGTCCGACGACCGCGATCATGAGCGTACCCACCACGAGGCACCCGACGAGCGGAAAAACGAGGATCGGCATGAGCCGCCCGAACCCGCCGGGAATCTTTATCTTCTTGAGAAGCATGATGACGGCTCCGGCCAAAAGTCCGGCGGCGATACCGCCGAGGAACCCGGCCCCGATCTCATTCGCGATGAGTCCGCCGACGACGCCCGGAGCGATGCCGGGACGATCCGCCATCGCATACGCGATGAATCCGGCGAGTATCGGCACGAGCATCCCGAAGGCGGTCGAGCCTATTTTGAAGATCATCGCCGGTACGGTGAAGTCCTCGTAAACGTCCACCTCGGTCACCGCGACCGCGCCACCGAGCGCGAACGCGAGCGCGATGAGGATTCCGCCCGCGACGACGAAGGGGATCATATAGCTCACCCCGGTCATGAGCCACCGCCGAACCTCCGCGCCCCATCCCGTGCCGCCCATGTCCGTCGGCACGCCCTCATTCTCGTCATCCGCCGCCTCGGATCCCGTCTCGACGACGCCTTCCTCGGCGGCTTTCTCGGCCCGCTCGACAACCTCGCCGGGGCGGTCAATCGCCTCGCGAAGGCGCACCTCGACCTTTGGCTTCCCGTCGAAGCGGTCTTTCTCGGCGACCGAGGCGTCGGTGGCGAAGATGATCGCATCGGCTTCGCGGATGGCGTCCGGCGATACGAAATCCGCGCCGGACGCGCCGTGGATCTCTATTTCTATGTCATGGCCTTTTTCCTTCGCGGCGGTCTCCAAAGCCTCGGCGGCCATCGCGCTGTGGGCGATGCCGGTCGGGCATGCCGTCACTCCTATGAGCTTCATCTCTCTCCTTTCCCTCTTCTTCCGCGCTCGTCGCTCTTTACAATTTCACTTCTTGGCGCATAAGCTCGATCACCTCTTCGCCCGATTTCGCTTCGCGTAGCGACGTGCGGAAGTTCTCGTGGATGAGCCGCCTCGCGAGTTGCTGAAGAACCGTCACGTGGAGGTTGTGTTCTCCTTCCGGCGCGGCGATGAGGAAGATGAGATCGACGTCCTCGTCGCCGTACCGGATCGGCTCTTTCGTCCGCCCGAAGGCGACTCCGGCCTCGCTCACCCCGCCGGACTTCGCGTGCGGTATGGCGATGCCCATTTCCATCGCGGTTCCGCCGGTTTCTTCCTCCCTCTTCTTCGCCGCCGCGATGTATGCGTCCTTGTCCGAGAGCCTTCCGTCTTTGTCGAGGAGGTCGGCGAGGGCTTCGATGGCTCCCCACCCGTCCGCCACTTCGAGGTCGAGGGCGACGAGGTTCGCGTTCGTGATTTCGTCTATCGAGGTCATACTTTTCTCCTTCCGTTCGCTTGCGGGATTTTCCGTGTCATTCGTCTTCGAGGGGTCTTCGGGGATCCAGCCCCTCGCTGAGAGACACCTCATTCCGGTTTATGTCCTCCGGCCCCGGCCCGGTCGTCCCCGGCAATTTCGTCGCCGCCGCGCCCCACGCCACCGCCTCGACGAGGGATTCTTCGCCGGAACCACCAGCCGCGAGGAAGCCGGAGAGGAGGGAGTCGCCCGCTCCGACGGTGCTTTTCGGGGTGAACGGCGGGGTCTCGGCGTGGAACGCTCCTTCCTCGCCGACGAGTATCGCCCCGTCCGGGCCGAGCGAGACGAGTACGGCCCCGACCCCGGCGGCTCGAACCTCCTTCGCCGCTTCGAGGACGTCTCCGAAGTTTTTCAGCTTCCGCCCGACGAGTTCGGCGAGTTCTTCGTGGTTCGGCTTCACGAGGTCGGGGCCGGCTTCGATGGCCGCCCGGAGTGGCTCGCCGCTCGTGTCGGCGGCGACGCGGCATCCGGCTTCGCGCGCGACTCCGACGAGGGCGGCGTACAGGCTCGGGTCCGTCCCGGTCGGCAAACTTCCGCACACGGCGAGCCACTCCGAGCCTTTCGCGGTGTTCGCGGTCTCTTTCGTGAGAAGCTCCATCTCTTCTTTCGAGAGCGTCGGTCCCGGAGCGTTTATTTTCGTCCCGACGCCGCCCGGCTCGACGAGGCTCAAATTCATCCTCACGTCCTCGGAGATGGGTACTCGCACGACCTCGAACCCGGAGA
>JBOHBL010000386.1:0-3023 GCA_050698295.1 Rubrobacteraceae bacterium
GGCGGGGCGTTCGGGACGACGGCGTTCGATGAATCGGAAGGTTGTCCTTCCCCCGCGCTGTTCGTCGCCCGAACCTGGAAAGTGTACGAAGTTCCATTGGCGAGGCCGGTCATCGCGGTGGTCGTCGGAGCCGGGTTGCCCGCGACCGGACTGCCGCCCGAACCACAAGCCGGGTCGCACGTGATCCGGTAGCTCGATATCTCGGCTCCGTTATTGGGCGGAGCGGTCCACGTCAAAGTCGCCGAACCGCTGCCCGCCGTCGCCTGTACGTTCGTCGGTGCGCCGGGCGCGGCGACGGCCGTGATCGCCGCCGAAGGCGCGGAGGCCGGTCCCGTCCCGACGAGGTTCTTCGCCGCCACCCGGAAGGTATATGACGTGCCGTTTTGGAGACCCCGGATCGTGGTTCCGGGCTGCCCGCTCGAGAGTGAGAGTCCGGTGGTTCCCTCGGGGCATGCGGGAGAACACGTTATGGTGTATCCGTTTGTTCCGCTTCCGCCGTCGTAACCGGGCATCCAGTTGAGCGCGACCGTGCCGTTGCCCGCGCTGCCCGTCACGTTCGTGGGGGCGTCGGGGACTCCGGCTGGGATTTGCTCTCCGTAGTCGTATGCTCCGATGTCGCACTTGTTTCCGCGGGCGGCGGTGTTCCGCGATCCGCCGAACTGGCTTTTGTCGTTGATCGGGGCCGCGAGGCACGTCGCGGCGTGTCCGGCGCTGTTCGCCGGGCTGCCACGCAAAAGCTCCATCGCCGCCGGGATGTCATCTATCTCCAACTCATACAGACGCGGATTTATGGGGTTCGACGGCGTTCCGACGCGGTTTCCGTTTTGGTTGTTCGTCAGCCCGCCGCAACCGGAGTTGTTGCCGACCATGTTATGGCCGTTCGTGGTGGAGAGGGTGGCCTGGCAGTGGGGGCCGCTCGGCGCGGTGTTGCCCGCGATGAGGGTGTTCGTCACGCTCGTCGTTCCGTTCGCCCACACTCCGCCCCCGTTCGAGGCCGCGGAGTTGCCGCCGACCGTGACGTTCGTGAGGGTGGTGTCCCTCGTGGAGAGCCCGCCACCCGCGCCGCTTCCGCCGCCTCCGGTCGCGTCGTTGCCGACGAAAGAGGAGTTCGAGGCGGTGAGGCTCGTGGCCGCGAAGACACCGCCGCCGTTGCCGTTTTGCAAAGTGTTCCCGCCGACGGCGGTATTGTTCATGGTCACGACGTTTGCGTTTATGCCGCCGCCGAGGAACGCGCCGGTGTTGTTGCCGATCTTGCTCCCGCTGACGTTCAAACTTGCTTGATCCGCCGAGATGCCGCCGCCGTAACTCGTGGCGCGATTATTTTTTATGACGCTGTTTTCCACGTTCACCGAGCCGCCGAGCGCGTAGATTCCGCCGCCCTGTCCCGTCGCGCGATTATTCTCGATAACGGTGTTCTCTTTCAGCGTGAGGTGTCCGCCGTGGCTGAATATCCCCGCGCCGCTCTCGAACCACTCGAAGTTTTTGACGGTGACGTTCTCCAGAGTCAGGCGGTGTCCCGCGCCGCCGCCGTGGGGTTGGATCCCGATCCCCCGGCTGACCCAGCTTCCGGTGAATCCCTCGGGCCGGGGCTTGGCTTGAATCGTCAGCCCGCTCATCGTCACATTCGTGGTTCCGGCGTCCTCTTGCGAATAGAGCGATATCCCGGTGCTTCCCGAGTCCACGTTGATCTTGACTTGATCCGCGCCTTCGCCCCGCAACTGCACGTTGGAATTTATCCCGAAGCCCGCGTTGTACTCACCGGCGGCGATCCAGATTTCCGCATTGCTTCTCGGGCCGTCGTAGATCTTGGCTATGTTTATCGCCGTGACGATGTCGCGGCAGGGATCCTGCTGCCGACATAACCCGTCATTGCTCCCGTTCGGCGAGACGAAGCGGCTCGGGACTTCATTGGCCCGCGTCGGCTCGGATCCGAGCAACGCAACCCCGACCACACACAACGCCGCCAACAAAACCGTGGCCGCCATCTTCACCTTCGTCTCGAAACCGCTCATGTTCTCCCGCCCATCCCATCGCCGAAGTCGGTGAACCCCACGGGCGGTTCCCCGGTTATGTCGCATCCATACCGGGCCGCCGCCGCTATGAGCCGCTCGACGCCGGAGGACGAAGCCATGATCCCGTCCATCTCCACCAAGAATTCCTCGAACCCCGCCGGAGTGTAGGTGCACAAAACCTTCGCCCCTCCGCACACCGCCGCGAAGGAATGCTCCACTCCCCTCGGCAAGTACATCGCATTTCCCGCTGTGAGGACGCGCTCCTCGCCGCCGAGATACACGAGAAGCTCGCCTTCCTGAACGTGGACGACCTCATCCTCCCGGTCGTGGACGTGGAAGGGAAGCGCATACCCCTCCCCCAAAACGCACTCCGCGACGGAGAGCCTCCCCCCGCCGCGAGCGCCGTCGAGAACTATGCGGACTCCGCCGTGTCCCGATCCGACCGTGGTGTCTCGTGGTATTTGAACGGTCACGCTCGCCTTCTTTCTCTTTGTGAAATCGTGAAACTTTGTCCGAAATCCGCGCCTTCATGATGATGCTATCGCGTGCGCCGGAACACCCACGTTCCCTCCACATTCCCCCCACTTTCGGGGACAATGTTCGTTAAAATCGTCGTGTTCGCCGGATGAAGCGGAGGAAGCGACGCGACGGCTCAAGTTTTATGCCGTTCGCGACGATAATCCATGCAAAGTCGGTACGCGAAACGCATGGCGGGAAATATCGGGGAGACCGGGCAATGGAGACGAAAGACAAAGCATCGTTCGGCGGTTTTTTGCGGAGGGTTCGTGAAGCGTCGGGCCTCTCGCAAGAAGGTCTCGCCGCTCGCGCCGGAATCAGCGCGAAGGCCGTCGGCGCACTCGAACGCGGCGAGAGGAAACGCCCCCATCCCCACACCGCCCGCTCCCTCGCCGACGCGCTCGGCCTCTCGGACGAGGACATGGGCGCGTTCATGGACGCTTCGATGGGACGAGCCGCGCCCGAGAAAGCGGCTCCGGCGGATGAACTCCCATA
>JBOHBL010000387.1:0-1649 GCA_050698295.1 Rubrobacteraceae bacterium
GTATTGGCCGAACACCGAACGCGCCACCAAGTCCGCCAGTCCTCTCACTTAGAGACTGCACCTGCTTTCGTAACTTTCGCAACTGGCGTATCGTGGGCCGGGAAAGCTATCCGAGGAGGGCACATGAGTGCTGAGTCCGTTGAACCAGTGACGTCAGGGATCGACACCCGCGAGATCGCGAAGGTGCTGGACTTCATCAAGGCTCACGAGGCTAGGCGCGACGCTGCGTCTGCGCTCTTCCTCGCCGGCTCCGATTCTGATGACCGGGTCGAGCTGACCGATCAGCTCAACGACCTTCTCAAGCAAGTCGTCCAGGCGCTGGCCGATGGACTCTCGGTCAACGTTCTCGTCAACGACCAGGAGATCAGCACGCAGCAGGCCGCCGACATTCTCGGCCTGAGCCGCCCCACCGTGGTCCGGCTCATAGAAGAGGGCGAGCTGCCCGCGACCGTCCCAGGCGCAGTACGCCGCAAGCTCCGGCTCGTCGACGTCCTCGCCTACCGCGACGAACTCTATGAACGGCGCACTTCGTTCATCGCCGAGTCCTCGGAGGAGTTCGACGACATCGACCCCGAGGAGGCCTCGGCCTTGATCGCCGAGATCCGCGAGGAGCACCGGCCGCGTTGAGCGACCCGTCCACCCCGAGCGCCTCCATGCCGGTCGCCCCGCTCGACACCTGCGTCCTGGTACCGAGCGACCAGCGCGACTTCTTGCTGCAGGTCGCCGCCGAGGGCGGGTTCCGGCCCGTCTGGAGCACCGGCACACTCAGCGAGCTCGACATTGTGATCGCTCGGCTCCGCGCCAGACAGGGACGGGAAGATCAGCCCGAAGGTCGCCGACGGCTTCTCGACTCGATGGTGCGCGCCTTTCCAGGCGCTACCATCGAGGCCGCACGCGAGCACTCCTACTACTACGACCTCAAGGACCCGGACGACGGTCACGTCGCGCACGCGGCAATCACCGCCGGCGCCAGCCTTCTGGTCACCGACGACAGGCGAGCCGGGTTCAAAACGTCGTCAGCCCTGCAGAGTGCCGGCGTCACGATCCTCTTCACGCCTGATTTCGCCGCGCAGGTCATCCGCGCGAATCCCGAGCTCGGGGCGCAGGCTCTTGAGGTAATGTCGCTGCGTCAACTTCGTCCGCCACGTTCCTCAGCGGAGATTCTCGACCTCCTCGTCGACAAGTACGGGATGGCCGAAGTTGGCGAGATCCTCAAGCCATTCGTGTAGCCCCAGCAACCATCCCGCTCACATCCCGATCCCGGATCCTTGCTGACTCGGCGAGGAAGCTGGACGCGAGATCGTGACCTCGGGTCGAACTGGTCGGATCCCTACTGCCCGCCGAGGCACACCGTTCCTCGACCGTCCCACGTACATCGAGCCATCCCGTTCCAGGTCCTCGGCCGCTCGCCGTGCAGCGTGCGCTGGCCCGAGGTCGGCACGGTCGCGGCTGAACACCTGGACCCACTGCTTGCGTGCGTCGTCGATCGAGTCCGCGACAAGGTGGGCGATGTTGCGGTCGCGGCCCCGAGACATGCCGACGTACGCAGACGAGGCGCTGGTGTGGGTGCCGACCGCGACGTGGGCGACCGCGACGGTCTCGCCCTGCACTCCATAGGCCGTGGTCGCGTAAGCGAGCTCGAGATACTC
>JBOHBL010000388.1:0-1778 GCA_050698295.1 Rubrobacteraceae bacterium
ACGAACGTGTCCTGGGCGACGTCCTCGGCGAGAGCAGGCTGCTGGACGATGGTGAGGGCGAGCCCGTAGACGCGAGCCTGATGCCTGCGTACGAAAGCCGCGGCCGCATCCTCATCCCCACCAGCCATCGCGGCCAGCAGCGACTCGTCCGACACGGCCACCGCGCTGGTCCTAGCGTCTCGTCGTCCGACGGGGAGTCATAGGACGAGACCGTACGCCGCCGGCCCGGCGCGAGGCCGCCCCGTCAGTAGCCATACCCACCTCCGCCTCCGTTGTCGTCCGGCGTGGACAACTTCGAGGGTGTCGAGGACCCGTCGGTCCGCGCCGCCGCCCACACGAACTCGGTGCCCTGGAAATCGTCCGTGAAGCCGTCCCCCGTGAGCTCGCCGGTCCCCTCCTCGGCGAACGTGTAGAGCGGCAGCCCGCCGTACGTCAACTGCGACTCCCCCTCCGGCCGGTCCACCGTGCCGAACCCGCCACCGATCGCGGAGTTCGCCGCGTCGACGTCGTCACCTGACGCGACGACCGGCCTCCAGTGCTCCGCACACGTGTCGACGCACCGGATCTTCCCGTCCTTCTCGACCTCGGCGCTATAGAGCGTGTGCCCCTCGGCGTCGGCGAGCACCCTGGTTCCGCCGACCTCGGCCGAGGCGACGATCCTTCCCCCGCCACCACCGTCCGATCCGCTCGCGTCGTCGCCTCCCCCGCCGCAACCCGCGGCCAAGAGCGCTGTGACAGCAACCGCAACTGCCGCCGGTGCCAGGTTGGGAGTCGAAGACCTCATACCTGGTTATACGGGCCGACCCGCGTCGGGGGATTCATCGAGCCTGTGCTGCGGTTCTCGGGCCCCACAGCCGCAGGCACTCGCGATCCGTCTGTGGGGCACTCCGCTGCCGGAACCGGCAGCGCTGCCTTGTACGTCTCCATCCGTCGAGACGGCACATGCGCGCGACGGGCATACCGACCACTAAGACGCTATGAATCGCTTCCGCCGCAACCGGGGCGATCGCAATCTCGCGGAAGTTGGCACACAGCCGAGAAACCGAAGACCGGCCTGCTCGTATCCCCGGCTGACGCCGTCTTCGTTGGCGGTGCACTCGCCTGGGCGAATTGGCCCATCGACGTCGGGACCAAGTCCAGGTACGCGTCGACACCAATTCGCGTGACCAGAACCTTCCCGAACTTGTCTGATTCAGGCCATAAGTTGGCTCTCGTAGAGCCGACCCGAAGGAGAGATGGGCAACATGATTAAGGACACTCCGCACTTCACTTCCGAACTGGACGGTCCGATTCGTGAGGTGCACCGCGCTCTTCGTGGGATCCTGCCGCCCACCGCCATGACGTCGGGAGACGAAGAGTTTCTCGCGCATGTCGTCGACGACCTCGATTGGCTCTACCGCCTGGCCAACGAAGCGATCATCGCCGAACGAGGCCCGCGGATCACCTGGCCCGGAACCATAGCGGACGAGGAAGACTTTCCATCGCTCGTCGTCATGACTGTCGACATGGACGAGGGCACCCTCAGCGATCCAGCAGGTGCAGACTGCTTGACTAGGTGGAGTTCCGACGACGTCGACTGGAAGGCCACAGCGCCGGCGCAAGCAGCACTGGCCTACAAGCGCGAGACCCGTTGGGACACGCCACCCGACCAGGCTGGCGTGTGGATCATCGCCGCGAGTCCCTACGGGTTGAACGGCGACACCTTTCGCGGCAACCTCGTCGGTTTCGCGATCTTTCACGACCGTGATGATGACGGGGAGTATGAGTCCCTGGCACAC
>JBOHBL010000389.1:0-1059 GCA_050698295.1 Rubrobacteraceae bacterium
GGCGAGAGGACGGGGCGAGGCGGTGGCTGTTTCTCCTGGCTGCCGCCGTGGGATGGGGCGCCATCACCCGGCCCCTCACCATGTTCGCTTTCGCGCTGCCGATCGCGGTCGTCGTCCTGCGAAAGACCGCCGCGGACCGGTCGTGGAAGGACCTCGCGGCCTCCGCCCTCCTCGGCGCGGCGATTCTCGCAATACTTCCTCTCTGGAGCCTCAACACAACCGGAGAGTGGCGCACGACGCCCTACCGTCACTACTCCCGGGTCTATTTCCCGTACGAGTGGGCGGGCTTCGGCGCTCGGGAAGAGAAAGCCCTGCGTTCCCTTCCAACAAGCGTGGAAAGCTTCGAGAGGCAGTTCAAGCGTATCCACCGCGAGCACACGGTTCACGCGCTGCCGGAGACGCTCGTGCTGCGGCTGCACTCGATCGGCGCCGACATGTGGGGAGGGGGGCGCGGCCTTCTCGCCCTCTTCGCGATTCTGGGCGCCGTCTCGGCGGTGCTCGCGGCACAGTTCGCGGTGATCTCCTCCACGACCCTCGTCGTCCTCTATCTCTACTTCGCGCACTCGCCGGCCTGGACCCCCTACTATCTGGAAGTCCAACCGGTCCTCGCCTTCCTGACAGCGTTCGGGCTCTCGGGCGCCATCGACATCCTTCTTCCCCGCACGGTCCACGCATCCCGGCGGCGCGTCCTGGCCTTCTCTCTCGTGGTGGCGGTCCTGCTCGCGGTCTCTCTGCCTTCGATCGCGGACGCCCGCGACAATCGGCGCGAGCGTTCCGCCTACCAGAGCCGGTTCCGAGAAGCCGTCGAGCGCCTCTGCTCCAAGAAATGCATTATCTTTGTGCGCTACGGCGCGTCGCACGACGTGCACCGGAGCCTCGTTGAGAACGTGTCGAATCTGGAAACCGCGCGCGCCTGGATCGTCCATGACCTCGGAGATCGCAATGCGAGCCTTACCCGGCTCGCCCCGGACCGGTCCGCCTACCTATACGACGAGGAGCGGCGGCGTTTCCTGCCGATTCCGTCCGACGGACCGCCCTGAGCGCCGTTGCCACGTTGGT
>JBOHBL010000390.1:0-14107 GCA_050698295.1 Rubrobacteraceae bacterium
CAGACGAAAACCGCGGCAACCGGAAGAGGAGGCCGCCGCGCGGCGGCCTCCTCTTCCGGTTGCCGCGGTTTTCGTCTGCGATCAATCCGCGCTGACGTAGTTCATGGTCGCGGAGGCGCTCATGGGCGTGCTGTCTCCGGAGGACTGAAAGCCACAGACTTCGACGTATTCGCCCTGATTCAGCGAGGCCAACGTGCTCAGGTTATGGTCGGTCGCAAACCCGTTGACGGCGTTCAAATTGTCGAACCCGAGAGTATTCGCCGAGGTGGCGGCGCAAGAGCCGTTGTTGTTCTTGAGCAGTCGCGCTTCTCGAGCCCCTACCGAAATGTTTGCTCCTCCTCCCCATCTGAGCCCGACGTTGATTTGGTAGATGCCGTCGCGGGGGGCGAGAAGGCGCGAGTTGTTGGTCGTGGTGCTGTGCATCTCGCCGCTCTGGCCGGTTCCGACCTGGTCGAAGTCCTCGGCATCGAGAGCTATCAAGGTGGGCGTATTGGTCGGGATCGACTGAGGGTTATTAGTGGTCGCGCGCACGGCGGGGAGCGTCGCGAGGTCCGACGCCTGGACTGCGCCGTTGTTGATCTTGCCCGTGGTGACGGCGTTGCTGTCGATCTTGCTCCCGGTGACGGAGCCTGTGTTGAGATCGGCGGAGTTGATCGAACCGTCGTCTATGTCGGCGCCGGTGAGGGACTCGTCTATGACGTTGTCCCCGTCCACGACGCTACTGCGGATTATGGGGTTTGGATAAGTGCCGTCGAGTTCTCCTCCGGCGGCGGCGTTCGCTCCGAGGAACGCGCCGGCGTGCTGACCGTCGAGCAGGTCGGCGTTGAAGTCATCCACGAGGCTGCTGGAATTGACTTTCATCGGGTCCTGGCCGGAGTTCACCTGCAGGTCGAGGGCGGGGCCGCCGCCGGTGTTGTTGATCGAGAGCGCCGACCTGGTCGTGTCGGATATGTTGGAGATCAGGCCGGTCACCTGGGTGGCGGTGTTGTTGGCCTTGCCGAGGATGAAACTGCCCCCGTTGGCTCCCATAGCCGTGGAAGCCATCCCCAGCGTTATGGCGAGCGCGAACGCCAGGCCCAGGGTGAGGGCCGTGGATTTACCTGCTTTCTTTACCTTTGGGAAGATGTTTTCTGGCATCTTCTTCCCCTTTCCTCTGGGACGGGGAGAACCGCCCGTCGATGTCGGTGAAGCGCGAAAGGCCGGAGGCCGGGAAGGGCCGGTGGCATGATGGCCGGCTACGTCATATAATCTCCTTTCGGCCTGGGGAGCGCGAGGTGGAATGGGTCGCCAAACTCTTCGCCTCGTACTCCTCACTTGTACTGCGAAGAATCTTAACTCCTTCATGGAAAGATCCGCCATAGCGCAAATGAGTGATTTTTTTCTGGTTCAAACGGACTAGAACATTCGACCGCCGGGAGGGACTTCCCTGTCCGGGCCGAGCAGGACTACCTCCCCATCCTCGTCCGGGACTCCGAGGACGAGGACCTCGCTCTTGAAACCCGCGATCCTCTTCGGCGGGAAGTTGACGACGGCGATGGCCTGTTTGCCGATGAGGGTGTCAGGTTCGTAATGCTTCGTTATTCGCGCGCTCGTTTGCTTCGTTCCGACCTCCGCCCCGAAGTCCACGACGAGCTTTATGGAGGGTTTGCGAGCTTCGGGGAAGTCCTCCGCCTCCACGATTTTTCCGACTCGAATGCCCACCTTTTCGAAGTCTTCCCAGCTTATCTCGGGCAATGATGTTCTCCTTCGGTCTCCGTCGCGGCAATGTTATCGTGGAACGCCCCACGTCTACGAGAGCTTTCGCACCTCGAAGAGTTCTCTTATCACGTGGAGGTCGAGATGCCCCGGCAGGAACACGTTGCGCGACCACTGCGCGGGGCGTCCGTCTGTGAGGTACATCGTCTCGATGAGCGAGAGGGCCGCCGAAGGAGCGTCGAGTCCGAGAGCCTTTCCGACTTCGTCCGCAGACTCTATCAGCTCGGCGTCTATGAGCAATTTGCTGAAGCCTATCGGCACTCCCTCGGAGACGAGGAGGTCGAGTATCATGGCATCGGATCGGAAGTGTTCACCGAGCGTAACATCATCAATGACCTCCTCCGGCACGATATCCACCATCCAGGCCGCCGATTCTCCGTCCACGAGCAAGACCCTCGATACTTTGACGATGGGGCTCCCCGGAAATACGTCGAGGGCTTCGGCCTCGGGGATGCTCGCTCCGGCGGATTCTATGCGAAGGTCCCGGCAGTCGAGGGTGAGCCCCAGCCTCTCGGCGTGAACAGTGTACGTCTCCAGCCTTTCGAGCCCGTTCCGGAGCCTGGCTCCCTCCGGCGGACGAACCAGAAACGTCCCGCTTCCCTGCCGCCTTTCGAGAAGCCCCCGCTCCACGAGACGCGACATGCCCGCCCGAACCGTCGCTCTCGATACCCGGAGATCGCGCACCAACTCGGCCTCGGGGGGTATGCGCTCCCCAACCCTGTAATGCCCCCGCACGAGCAGATCCTCTATCCGACGCTCGACCTCGACGTACAAAAGCGTCTTCCTCAACGGCTCCAACCCGCTCCGACTCGTCGCGATCTCCGCCTCCATCCTTCGACTCTAACAGCGCGGAACGTTCATTATAGACAAATTCATTACCTTGACGAACAAATTTGTATGCGCTATCGTGCCGGGAGTTTCATCGGGCCGGCGGGGCGGTTGGGGAACTTCGGTTCGGTGCGGGACGAACGGGAAGGAGACTGGGATGGAGGAGCGGAGGCGGCGTTCGACTCGGGGCGTCGAGTACGAGAACGTTGGCGAGGATTACCTGGAGAAGCGGAGGCTCCAGAGGGGCGCCGCGGGGTGGGTGCTTCTGGCGGGTCTGGGGGTGGCGTACGTCATCTCCGGCGACTTCGCCGGGTGGAACTTCGGGTTGGAGCAGGGAGGATGGGGAGGGTTGCTCGTCGCGACGTTGCTCATGGCGGCCATGTACACTGCGATGGTCTTCGCGCTCGCCGAGATGTCGTCCATGATCCCCACCGCAGGCGGCGGATACGGGTTCGCCAGAAGGGCGATGGGGCCGTGGGGCGGGTTTCTGACCGGAACCGCTATCCTGATCGAATACGCCATAGCCCCGGCGGCCATCGCGGTTTTCATCGGGGCTTACGTGCAGTCTTTGATCGGCTTCGGCGGGCCGCTCATCTATTTGCTTTTCTACGCGATATTCGTGGGGATACACCTCTACGGCGTCGGCGAGGCTTTGAAATTGATGTTCGTCATCACGGCGATAGCAGCGGTCGCGCTGGTTGCTTTCGTGGTCGGGATGATCCCGCTCTTCAACCCGGCGAACCTCTTCGACATAGACCCGACAGGAGCGTTTGGGGCGAGCGCGTTTTTGCCGTTCGGGTATGTTGGGATCTGGGCCGCTCTGCCGTACGCCATATGGTTCTTCCTCGCCATCGAGGGAGTGCCGCTCGCCGCGGAGGAGACGAGAGACCCGTCGCGGGACCTGCCGAGAGGACTCATCGGAGGCATGCTCGCGCTCCTCGTGTTCGCCGCGCTCATACTGACGTTCGGGCCGGGCGGCTCCGGGGCGGCGGCGATACAAAGTTCGGGCAACCCGCTCGTCGAATCGGTGACGGCGGCATACGGCGGCTCGAACGCCCTCTCCTCGTTTATAAACATCGTGGGACTCGCCGGACTTATAGCTTCATTCTTCTCCATCATCTTCGCCTACTCGCGCCAGATTTTCGCGCTTTCGAGGGCCGGGTATTTGCCGAGGGTTCTCTCGTTGACCGGGAGCCGCCGGACGCCGTTCGTGGCGTTGCTCGTTCCCGGCGTCATCGGGTTCGGACTCTCGCTCACCGGACAGGGGGACCTTCTCATCCTCGTCGCCGTCTTCGGGGCGACGATTTCTTATGTCCTCATGATGCTCTCGCACATGATCCTGCGTCTCAGGGAGCCTGACCTCGAACGCCCTTACAAAACTCCGGGCGGGATAGTTACCTCGGGCGTGGCGTTCACGCTGGCGCTCGTCGCGGTCGTCGCTGGGTTCCTCGTCGATCCTCGCGTCGTCATATACACGGCGGTGTTTTACGCGATAATGATCGCGTACTTCGGCCTCTACAGCCGCCACCACCTCGTGGCGCAGGCGCCGGAGGAGGAGTTCGCCCTCATCGAAAAGGCCGAGTCCGAACTCGCGGGCGGCGAGACCGGAGAAAAGACCGAACCGGCGGGGAGCGGCGTCTAATGGTGGATATCGCAGATTCCAGAAAAGGAAGACTCTCCCTCAACGCCCTCCGATCCGAGGTCGAGGCGGGCAGCATAGACACCGTCCTTCTGTGCATTGCGGACATGCAGGGACGTTTGCAGGGAAAGCGCCTCACCGCGACCCACTTCCTCGACGAAGTCGTCGAGCACGACGCCGAGGGCTGCAACTACCTCCTCGCCGTGGACGTGGATATGAACACCGTCGAGGGATACTCGATGTCCTCGTGGGAGGGCGGCTACGGAGACTTCGTCTTCAAACCGGATATGGAGACTTTGAAACCAATCCCCTGGCAGGAAGGAACCGCGCTCGTCATGTGCGACCTCGCGTGGGAGGACGGCTCTCCGGTGGTGGCCTCACCGAGGCAAATATTGAAACGCCAGCTCGAACGTCTTTCGGAGCGCGGCCTCGAAGCGTTTGTCGGGACGGAATTGGAGTTCATCGTCTTCAAGGACTCGTATGAGGAGGCGTGGAAGAAAGGGTACCGAGACCTCGAACCGGCGAACCACTACAACGTGGACTATTCGATGCTCGGGACCGCGAGGATCGAGCCGTTGCTCCGGCGCATCCGGAACTCGATGGCCGGAGCCGGTCTCGCCGTCGAAGACGCGAAAGGCGAATGCAACTTCGGGCAGCACGAAATAAACTTTCGTTTCGACCGCGCCCTCGCCACCGCCGACGGACACGCGATCTACAAGAACGGTGCGAAGGAAATAGCCGCGCAGGAAGGATG
Organism: Rubrobacteraceae bacterium; assembly: GCA_050698295.1. GTDB lineage: Bacteria > Actinomycetota > Rubrobacteria > Rubrobacterales > Rubrobacteraceae > JACCWD01. Next base: position 4,977 of record JBOHBL010000390.1, read on the forward strand.
CTCTCTCACCTTCATGCCGAAATTCAACGAGCGCGAGGGAAATTCCTGCCACATCCACCTGAGTTTGCGAGGCGAGGGCGGCGCTCCCGTCTTCGCCGACGGACACGGATTCTCGAAGACGTTCGAGCACTTCCTCGCTGGACAGATAGCGTGCCTCCGAGAGATGGCGCTCTTTTTCGCCCCGAACATAAACTCGTACAAACGCTTCGCCGAGGGTTCCTTCGCTCCAACGGCGGTAGCCTGGGGCAAGGACAACCGCACGTGTTCGCTGCGCGTCGTCGGACACGGGCCGTCGCTGCGCGTCGAGAGCCGGGTTCCGGGCGGGGATGTCAATCCATACCTCGCGATATCCGCCATGATCTCCGCCGGACTCCACGGCATCGAGAACGAACTCCCCCTCGAAGAAGAATTCTCCGGCGACGCCTACGGCGCGAACAAACCTCGCGTCCCGAAGACGTTGTATGAGGCGAGAGACCTTTTCGCGGGAAGCGAAGTGGCGAAAGCCGCCTTCGGCGAGGAAGTCGTCGAACACTACCTCAACATGGCCCGCGTCGAACTCGAAGCCTTCGAGGCCGTCGTCACCGATTGGGAACGCTACCGGAACTTCGAACGCCTGTGATGACTCCGCCAGCTAAAGCAGGCGGCTTCTCGGAGCAGGCGCGGCGCAACCGCCCACCTTGCGCTCCGAAGGCCGCATCCCGGCCTCGAGGATGTTCTTCGCCGCCCGAACGTCGCGATCCTCGACATACCCGCAATGAGGGCAAAGATGAGTCCTGACCGAAAGCGACTTGGAAACGATCTCCTCGCACTCGAAGCACCGCTGGCTTGTGAAGCGCGGCGATACCTCGACAACCCTGCAACCAGCTTCTTCCGCTTTGAGGCGGAGGATTCTCTTGAACGCCGACCAGCCCGCGTCGGCGATGGCGCGCGCGAGGTGGCGATTCTTGAGCATGTTGGAAACTCGCAGGTCCTCGACGGCGACGAAGGCGTAGCTCTCGACGTATCGCCGCGCCGTCTTGTGGGCGTGGTCTTTGCGCTGGCGGGAGATCTTGAGATGCCGCCTCGCCGCCTGCCTGGACGCCTTGCGGCGGCGGTTGGAGCCCTTCTTCCGACGCGCTGTCTTTCGTTGCGCCCGCCGCAGGCTCTTCTGGGCCCGCTTGAAACATCGCGGGTTCTCGACGGTGTTCCCATCGGAATCTGAGACGAAGTGCTTGAGTCCCACGTCGAGGCCGACTGCGTCGCCCTCCCGCTTGGCGGGCGCGTCTCCCATGGCGCAGACGATGAGGACGTGCCAATGCCCGTCGGCGCGCAGCGCAAGGTGGGCGGTCTTGGGAGTAGCGGAGCTATCGAGCGGGCGATGCTGCCTGACCTTGAGGCGGCCTCCGAGCTTCCTGGGGACGTGAAGCCGCTTGGTGTCCGGGTTGAAGGAAGACATCCCGCCCAGAGCCGTATTGACGGAGTTGTATCGAGTGCCAGCGGTTGGCGCTCTTGAAGCGCGGGAAGCCGGCCTTTTGGCCGAGTTCGCGGCGGCGGAAGAACCGCTTTAGGGCTTTGTCGAGGCGGTCGGCGAGGGTCTGCACGGTGGTTTGCGGGACATGCTCGCCGCCGCGCCCCTTGAAGCGGCGCGTGAGGTCGTAGCGGCTGAGGAACTCGCCCGTCTCGTCGCAATGGGTTTTGACCATCTCGAGCATCTCGTTGTAAAGACGGCGGCTTTCCGCCAACGTCGAAAGGAGCTTCGCGTGCTGCGAACGGTTAGTGAAAAGGCGGTATTCAAACGTTTTGTGCATTTCCCTGGTGATAACGTTATCAGGGACTCAACGCGACGGGTTTTCACTCGCTCGCTAAGGCGAGCGGCCCTCAACCCGAGTTTTCTGTAGGTCGCTTCGCTCTTTGCTCGCTGGCGCTCGCCGGGAGTGGGGAGTAGGGGACATTCTCGAGCACCTTTTCTTCGATGCCCTCGCCTTCCCGCCCGACGGACCCTCGATGAATCCGAGTGGAGGCTTCGGTGGCGAGCGTCTCGAGACCTCCTCTTTAATCCCCACTCCCTATCTCCCTACTCCCTGCCGTTTGCGGTTTCGTGAATAATCCGGGTTTCTACGTTGACACGGAAGTGACTTTCTATTAGAGTGTCTGGTACATACCAGCTGGCATGTACCAGATTGGCGAGATGAGGAAGGAGGGAGTTTGGCGGTTGAGGTTGGCGTTCCCGCTTACCGGAGTGCGGCTCGGGAGTTGGCGGCTCGGATAAGGGGGGGGGATCTTGGTTCGGGGAGCAGGGTTCCGTCGGAGCGGGAGCTTGCGGTGGAGTATGGGATCTCCCGGATGACTGCTCGTTCGGCGATCCGGCTTCTGGAGCGGCGGGGGCTTGTGGAGCGTCGCGGGAGGTCCGGGACCTTCGTGTCGGCGCCGAAGATTGAGTTGGATCTCTCGGCGGTCGCCGGTTTCAGCGCGCGGTTGCTGCGGCAGGGGATCTCACCCGGCGCTGAGATCATCGAGGCGCGCACGGTTCCCGTTTCGGACCTCGACGCTCGCGGCGCCGAAGCTCTGGAGATCGAGGGGGACGAACCGGTTCATATCGTCGTCCGCTCACGAACCGGCAACGGGGAGCCGCTGGCGCTGGAGGAGTCGTACTTCCCGGCGCGTTATTGTCCGGACCTCCTTGAGAAGGACCTGACGGGCTCCATCTACGGCCTTCTGAGCCGGGACTATGGGCTCGAAGCGTCGCATCTTCGCCAGGAGGTGGAAGTTACGCAGCTCGATATGGACGCTGCGGAGAAACTCGGGGCGCGGGCCGATGTGCCGGTGTTGAGGGTCACGCGGGTCGCGTGGGACTCGGGTCGTCGTCCCATGGAGTTCGCGCGGGACCTGTACCGGGGAGACCGGCTGGTCTTCGTTTCCGACACCGACCGGAGCGCCGGAAGGGATCCGGAGTGAGCAAAAGTTATGGGGTGATCGCATGATCGAAGGCGTCTCGGACCCTGATCTGGAGCGGGTCGTAAACGACATGGAGGGGTGGGACGGGGAGTTGCGGGCGGAGTACGTTTCCGGGGGGATAACCAACCGCAACTTCCGGGTCTTCGTGGAGGGAGAGTCCTACTTCGTGAGGCTCGCGGGGCAGGAGACCGCCGCGCTCGGCATAGACCGCGACCATGAGAAGCGGACCGTCGAGCGCGCCGCGGAGATCGGGGTGGGTCCGGGCGTCGTAGCGTACCTGCCGGAGCGCGGCTGCCTGGTCACCGAGTGGATCGAGGGCGCTCCGATACCGCCCGAAGACCTGAAGAAAAGAGATACGCTGGAGCTTCTGGTCCGCTCGCTCAGGACTTTTCACGGGGACTGCGCGCCCATCCCCGGCTCCTTCTCGGCGTTCCGGGTGGTCGAGCAGTACAAAGAGTTCGCCGAGAATCGCGGACTGGAAATACCGGAGAGCTACTTCTGGCTCTCGGAGCGGGCGGAGGAGATCGAGGCGGCCTTCGAGAAGTCTCCGACACGGGACTGCCCGTGTCACAACGACCTTCTCAACGCCAACTTCCTGAGTTGCGGGGACCGGGTCATGATCGTGGACTACGAGTACGCCGGGATGGGGGACGCCTTCTTCGACCTCGGAAACCTCTCGGTCAACAACGACTTCGACGAGGCGACGGACCTTGCCTTGCTGGAGATGTACTTCGGGGAAGCCACGCCCGCGCGGGTGGCGCGGCTCAAGCTCATGCGGCTCATGTCGGACTTCCGGGAGGCGATGTGGGGTGTGATGCAGCAGGTCCTCTCCAGCCTCGACTTCGACTACGTCGAGTACGCCGACAGCCACTTCGAGCGGAGCCGGAGCCACGCCGAGGATGAGCTTTACCCGCGGTGGCTAAAAGAAGCCGCCGGAAAAGCTTGAAGCGAAACGAGTAAGGAGGAGTTGGGGTGGCGGCAATAGGAACGGCAGTTATCTGGATCATCATGGTGTTCGTCGTGCTCGGGGCCATCGCGGCCATCCGCGACGACGAGAGCGGGATGGGCAAGGAGTTCAAGGAAGGTCTGCATGCCATCGGTCCCATCTTCATACCCGTGGCCGGGATCATGGCCTCCATACCGTATCTCTCGATGTTCATAGAATGGGCCATCGGCCCGATCTACGGCCTCGTGGGCGCGAGTCCGGCGATGGCGGGGACGACCTTCATCGCGGTGGACATGGGCGGATACCAGCTCGCCCAGGCCACGGCGGGGGACACGGCTAACTGGATCATGGCCTCCATCGTCGGCTACATGGCCGGGGCCACGATAGTCTTCAGCATCCCCGTCGGACTCGCGATGCTCGACCGGAGGGACCACAAGTACATGGCGCTCGGCATCATGTCGGGCATATTGACCGTTCCCATCGGCGTCCTCATAACCAGCAGCATCCTCTCGATGACGAGCGCGAACGTGAGGGACGAGGTCTCCACCACCGCCGACTCGACGTTTTCGATGAGCGCGCTCGGTTTCGGCGCGATCTTCGCGAATCTGGTGCCGCTCGTCATCATCGTGGTCGCCATCGCGCTCGGGCTGTACTTCTACGCGGGGACCATGATCACGGGCTTCATGTGGTTCGGGAAGACGATGGACGCCGGGATCAAGATAGTCCTCGCCCTCTCCATCGTGGAATATTTCACCGGCTTCTTTTCCACGGTCTTCGGCGGCTGGGGGTTCGCCCCGATCATCGCCGACGCCCAGGACCAGTTCCGCGCTCTGGAGATCGCCGGCTACATCGGCATCGTCCTCGCCGGAGCATTCCCGATGGTCTACGCGATACGCACCTACCTCGCCCGGCCCTTGAGCGCGGTCGGTCGGCGGGTCGGGATGAGCGTCGAGGGGAGCGCGGGGGTTCTCGCGGCGGCGGCGAACATACTGGCTCTCTACCACCTCGTCCGCGGCATGCCGCCGAAAGACAAGGTCCTGTGCATCAGCTTCGCCGTTTGCTCGGCGTTTTTGCTCGGAGACCATCTCGCCTTCACGGCCAACTTCCAGCCGAACATGATCCTGCCTCTCATCCTCGGCAAGCTCGGAGCGGGCCTCGTCGCGATGGTGCTGGCGGTCTGGATCGCAGTCCCCAAAGCCCTGGAACTGGAGGTTCAAGACCGTGAGGCCGGGATTATAGGGAGAGACGAATACCTCATCGTCGGGGGACCCGGCTCGGGAGAGGCGAAGAACGTCGAGGAGATAGCCGCCGGAGACGGGAGGCGCGAAGGTTGAAGAGCGAGGCGCGGGCGGTCGTCATCGGCGGCGGGGCGGGGGGAACGAGCATCGCCTACCACCTGACCGGGATGGGCTGGCGGGACGTCGTCCTGCTCGAAAAGAGCGACCTCACCGACGGGACCACGTTCCACTCGGCCGGGCTCGTCGGTCAGCTCCGGCCGACCGAGACGCTCACCAGGATGAACATGCGCAGCGTCGAGTTGTACCGGCGCCTGAAAAGCGAGACCGGCGTGGACCCCGGCTGGAAAGAGGTCGGGAGTCTGCGGCTGGCCTCCTCCCGCGAGCGGATGGAAGAGTTGACCCGCCTCGTCGGGAGAGCCAGGGCCTTCGGGCTTCCGCTGGAGATCATCAGCGCGGAAGAGGCCCTGGAACTTTTCCCCCTCCTGAACCCGGAGGGCGTCCTCGGGGCGGCCTACGATCCGACCGACGGCTACATAGATCCGAGCGACCTGACCCTTTCTCTCGCGGCGGGCGCCCGCTCCCGGGGAGCGGAGATATACACCAGTGTGGAGGTCACGGACATCAAGGTCGAGGGCGGACGGGTGACGGAGGTCGTCACGGATCAAGGCTCCATCGAGACCGAAGTCGTGGTGAACGCGACGGGGATCTGGGCGCCGGAGATCGGACGCCTCGTCGGAGTGAACGTGCCGCTGATACCGTTCCAGCACCAGTACGTCCACGTGAAGACGAAAGACCACGTCTCACCCGACCTGCCCACGATGCGCGACCCGGACGACCTGGTCTACTTCCGCCCGAAGGACGGCGACATGGTCACCGGTGGTTACGGACGGAACCCGGCGCCTTTCGCGCCCGGCGGCATCCCGGAGGGTTTCAGCCGCAAGCTCCTCGAACCTGACTGGGACCGGTTCGGACCGCTCTTCGAGACTTCGCGTTACCGCGTCCCGTCTCTCCGGGAAGGCGAAGTCGTGGAGCTTACCAACGGTCCCGAGTCGTTCACGCCGGACGGGGAGTTCATCCTGGGCGAGTCTCATGTGCGGGGGTTCTTCGTGGCGGCGGGGTTCAACGCGCACGGCATCGCCGGGGCCGGGGGGATGGGCGGGATCGTGGCCGAGTGGATATCAGCCGGTCAGCCGAGCCTCGACGCGTGGCAAATGGACATCCGCCGCTTCGGAGACCACTACCGGAGCAGAAGCTACACGCGGGCTCGCTCCAGGGAATTCCTCTCCACCTACTACGACATCCACTTCCCGAACGAAGAGAGGCAAAGCGCCCGCGGACTGCGGCTCTCGCCGGCCTACGAAAGGCTCCGCGAACTGGGAGCCGAGTTCGGGGAGAAGGCCGGCTGGGAACGCCCGAACTACTTCCGCTCCAACGAAGAGGAGTCTCTCGAAAGGCTTCGTCCGGGTGGATGGGCCGGGAGGAACTGGTCCACCGCGATCCCGGCGGAGCACCTCGCCACCCGCGAGCGGGCCGGCCTCTTCGACCAGACTTCCTTCGCCAAGATCGAAGTGGAAGGACCGGGAGCCTGCTCGTTCCTCCAACGCCTCTGCGACAACGACGTGGACAGACCCGCCGGAACGGTCACCTACACCCAGATGCTCAACGAGCGCGGCGGCATCGAGTGCGACTTCACCGTGACGCGCCTCTCGGAGGATCGCTTCCGCATCGTCACCGGCGCCGCCTTCGGGGTCCACGATATGGACTGGATGCGACGCCACCTGCCCCCGGACGGCTCGGTGAGCGTCCGGGACGCAACTTCCAAACTCGCGTGCATCGGCATACAGGGTCCGAGGTCGCGTGAGATATTGTCTTCCGTCTGCGAGGACGACCTCTCCAACGAGGCGTTCGGGTACATGCGGGCGCGGGAGATCGTCGTGGGCGACGCGCCCTGCCTCGCGCTGCGCGTCACCTACGTCGGGGAACTTGGCTGGGAACTCTACCCGCCGATGGAGTTCGGAGCCCGTCTCTGGGACACGCTCTTCGAGGCCGGAAGCCCCCACGGACTCGTCCCCGCCGGCTACCGCGCCATAGACTCGCTCCGCCTCGAAGGCGGCTTCCTCGCGTGGGCCGCCGACATCACCCCGGAGACGAACCCGTATGAGGCCGGACTCGGTTTCGCCGTGAAATTGGACAAAGGAGACTTCATCGGGAGGGAGGTCCTCAACAAAGCGAAGGCGGAAGGTTCGCTTCACAGGCTATCCTGCCTCGTCCTCGCCGGGGCGGACGTGGCGGCGCTCGGCGACGAGCCCGTGAGGATAGAAGGTCTCGTGGTGGGCCGCGCGACTTCGGGCGGCATCGGCTACTCGGTCGAGAAGAGCATCGCCTACTCGTACCTCCCGGTCGAGTTCGCGGAACCCGGCACGGAGCTGACGGTGGAGGTCTTCGGGGAGGAAGTCCCCGCCGAGGTGGTCTCCGAACCGCTCTGGGACCCGCGTCACGAGAGGGTCAGAGCGTGATGAACCTGACGTGGATCCCCTCCGGCGAAATGCTCCTCTCCACGGTTCGTCACGGCCTCACCGAACTGAACCGCGACGAAAGAGTCGGCGGGAGGGTGGACGCGCCGCTCATCGAGGAGGGACGGCGGCAGGCGAGGGAGGCGAGGGAGGCGTTCGACGGCGTCCCGTTCGACGTGGTGGTGTCGTCGCCGCTCTCGCGCGCTCTGGAGACGGCGGAGATCGTCACCGGCGCGAGCCGGGACGAAATCGACGTGGACGAAGACTGCGTCGAACGCGCCTTCGGCAAAATGGAGGGACTCTCGCCGGATACCGTGAGGGAGAAACTCCCGCAGGTCCGATGCACGCGCATCGGGGACGTGAACTACTCGCTCAACCCGCCAGGCGGAGAGACCTTCGAGGAGCTTCATGAGCGGGCCGGGCGGTTTTTGGCGCGGGCTCTGGAGAAGTGCGCCGGCAAGAGGGTCGTGCTCTTCGCGCACGAGAATTTCCTCCAGCAGCTCCACGGGGTCATCCTCGGGCTCGGGCCGATGGAGTCTCTGGAGACGGGCATCCTCAACTGCGAGCTGAACAGTTTCCATCTCGGCCCGGACGGAGAGCTGATGTCCCACCGCAGGATAGAGCTGTGTCCCTCCGCGAACGAACATCCATCTTTTTGATGGCGGAGAGACTCATCGAAGACTTGACCCGGAGGTTCTCCGAAGGTTTCCCGGAGGGACCGCTTCCGCATCGGACGGTCGGGAGGGAGGCGGAGTTCCCGCTCGTGGATGAGAGCGGGCGCGCGGCGGACGCTTCCCTGCTCTGGCCGATGCTTCTCGAAGACGATGATTGCAAGCCCGTGTACGATGAGAAGGACGACGGCTCGGAGTTCGTGATCGGGGTGGATGGAGGGAGATGGTCCTGCGTGATCGAAGTCGGCGAAGGGACCGTGGAGGTCTCCGTCGGCCCGAGAGACACGCTCCACGAACTCGCCGGAGACTTCGATGCGGCCCTCAAACGGGTTGGCGAGGTGGCGAGCGGACTGGGGCTCTACTTGCTTGGCTACGGGCTTCAGCCTCTGACGAAAACCTCCGAAGATCTACTTACTCCGAAGCGGCGTTACGGGGCGTTGCTCGAAGCGATAGGGTCGCGGTGGCTCGTGTTTTGCGTGACGGCCGGTGATCAGGTCCAGATAGACCTGAACCGGGGTGAGATCGCGCGGAAGATGAACCTGATCAACGCCGTCTCCGGAGCCCTTGTAGCCGTCTCGGCCAACTCTCCCGTCCACGACGGAAAATCCGGCGAGTTCGCCTCCGGCAGACAGGGACTCGCGGACGGCACCGCCGGAGAGCCGAACCGACACGGAGCCGCCCCCCGGCCTTACCGGGACCTCGAAGACTACGCGCGGTTCCTCGCCGGTCTGCGCTGCCTCTGCCTCCCCCGGAGGAACGGAGGTTTCCGGATCACGGAAGCGCCCTTCTCTAAGGTCCTCGAAGAGGAGTTTTCCGAAGACCCGGAGGG
>JBOHBL010000391.1:0-5730 GCA_050698295.1 Rubrobacteraceae bacterium
GAAGGGCGACACTCTCGCCATCGAAGACTCCCCTCGAATTCATCGAGGGTTCGTCGGGAGGGAAGGCGGGAGTGTCGGAGAAGAGCGAGGCGAGAACGGCCCGACTCCCGACTCCCCACTCCCTACGAAGGAGGACGCGTGAACGCTCCCGACCACTCGACGCTCGGCGAGCCGGCTCGCTCCCTCCTCGAAGGCGAGTACTCGAACATGCTCTCGTGCATCCGGTGCGGATTGTGTTTGACCTCATGTCCCACATACGTTCTCTCCGGCCACGAAGCCGAAGGACCGCGCGGACGGGTCGCGATGGCCCGCGCCTTCGTCGAAGGGAAGACGGACCTCACCCCCGACCTCATAGTCCACGAACAGAATTGCCTCGTCTGCGACGCATGCACCGCCGTGTGTCCGGCGGGCGTGAGCATGGACCCGATACAGGTCGCGCTCCGAACCGCTATGGAGCCTCATTTGAACGCCGAACGCCCCGCCCACCTCCGAGGACTGCGCCGAATGGTTTTCCGCAAACTCTTCGCCGACATGCGCCTGTTCCGATTCCTCGTCCGCTCCCTCGGCCTTTACCAGCGCACCGGCCTCCAGTGGCTCGCGCGGAGATCCGGGACCCTGAAACTCCTCCGCCTCGACGAGCCGGAAGCCCTCCTTCCACCGAAACTGCCGGGCAGGTTCGTCGTCCCGCGTGGCAAGCGGCATCCGGCGCAAAGAAGCGGAACGGAGGAACGCTCTGTCGGACTGTTCGCGGGCTGTGTCATGTCCACGGCGATGGCGGATGTGGATCGGGCGACGGTGCGAGTTTGCCGGAAGGCCGGATGGACGGTGTCGGAGACGGCGGGGCAGGGGTGTTGCGGCGCGCTCAACGCGCACGGCGGCGACCTCGAAGGGATGAAGACGCTCGCCAAACGGAACATAGCCGCTTTCGAGGACGAGGGAGATTCGTCCGTTGTCGTCAATTCGGCGGGGTGCGGCGCGATGCTCAAGGACTACGCGCACCACTTCCGCGACGACGAAGAATGGGCCGAGAGAGCAAAGGCTTTCTCCGGGCGCGTCAGGGACGTCACCGAACTCGTCGAGCCGGGAGACCTCGAATTCAAAAGAAAGGTTGAGCGAACGGTGACGTATCAGGAACCGTGCCACCTCGTTCACGCGCAGAGAATCAGCGAACAGCCCCGTGCTCTCTTGAAAGCGATACCGGGTCTGGAGCTGCGCGAGATGGAGGAGTCGAGTCTGTGTTGCGGCAGCGCGGGCGTATACAACGTCACGAACCCGGAGGAATCGAGCCGGCTCCAGGAACGCAAACTCGACAACGCCGCCGCTACCGGGGCCGGGACGATAGTCACCGCCAACCCCGGCTGCCACATGCAACTCGCGGGCGGCCTGAGAAATCGCGGCGAGGCCACGGAAGTGAAGCACATCGTGGAGCTTCTCGACGAAGGAACAGGAGGAGTGGAGGAATGGAGGAGTCGGGAAGGACAGCGAATCGCGATTCTTCCCTCCACTTCTCCGGAAGCGTCTCACGAGAAGCAAGGAGAACCACATGCCGATTTTTAGGAGAAAGCCAAAGAAGAAAAACGGAGCGTCCGGTGTGTGGCGAAATTCGGACGCGGCGGCGGAGGAACGCCTCACACCGGATCCCTCCTCGGTGAACGAGGCGCAAGGAGCGCGTGGCTCGTCCCGTTCGAGCGGCATCGCACGAGATCTTCGCGAGATAGTGCGCGAGAGCCAAATCGTCGAGGCTCCGGGCGAGTTGCAGACCTTCGCCTACGACGCTTCGTTCGAGACTCAATTACGACCGCGACTCCCGGAGGCGGCGGTGATCTCCGGTTCCGAGGAGGATGTCGTCGCGGTGATGCGATACGCCCACGAGCATTCGATCCCCGTGACGACGCGCGGAGCGGCGAGCGGACAGGCCGCCGGAGCGGTCCCGTACTGCGGAGGCATCGTCCTCGCGATGAACGCCATGAACCGCATCATCGAGGTGGACGAGCCGAACTTGCAGGCTTTTTGCGAGCCGGGCGTGGTTCACGCGCAACTGAATGCGGCGCTAAAACCGCGTGGGCTCGTCTTCCCGCCGGACCCCGGATCGAGCAAGATGGCGACCGTCGGAGGGATGGCCTCGACCAACGCCGCCGGGATGCGCGCGATGAAATACGGAGCCACGAGCGCGTGGGTTTTGGGCCTCAACGTCGTGTTGCCGGACGGCGCTTTGATCGAGACCGGTTCGGTCGGCTCGCGGGCGAAGCAGTCATCCGCCGGGTTCGAGCTTACGAAACTCCTCGTCGGGGCCGAAGGGACGCTCGGCGTCATCACGCGCCTCCGCCTCAAACTCATGCCGATACCTCCCTCCCGGGCCATCGTCACGACGACCTTCGACGACCTGAAGGACGCGGGACGCGCCGTGCGGGAAACCTTCGCCGCCGGGGTGAGTCCGTCGGCCATCGAGATCCTCGACGAGCGATGCATACAGGCGATCAACGCCTACCGCCCCGGCATGGACCTCCCCCCGGTCGAGGCGATGCTCCTCTTCGAGGTGGACGGCAACCAGGAGGGATGCCGCGCCGACGCGGGGAAGGTCTCAGAAGCCGTCCGGCCTCTGGCTCGCGAGGTCGAATGGTCGGACGAGCCGGAGAGGATCTCCACTCTCTGGGAGGCGCGTTCGCTGGTGGGAGCGGCCATCGGCGCCCTTCGTCCCGGCTCGAACCGGGCCTATTGCGGGGAGGACATCTGCGTTCCAGTCGCCCGCATCCCGGAGACGCTCAGGAAGATACAGGAAATCTCGGCGAGGCACGACATCCTCATCGCGACCTACGGACACATCGGCGGCGGGAACCTCCATCCCGGCCACCTCATCGACGCCCGCGACCCGGACGAGGTCCGGCGCGTGCGGCTCGTCGCCGACGAAATTCATGCCCTCGCCCTGGAAATGGGAGGGACGATCACCGGCGAACACGGCGTCGGGGCGGCGAGGGTGGCGTACATGGAGAAAGTGCACGGCCCCGCGCTTGGCGCGATGCGGGCCATAAAAGCGGCCCTCGACCCGAAGGGGATAATGAACCCCGGCAAGCTCTTCCCGGACGAGGCGTTCGCTTCACAGCCCGCCGGCGCGACGAGTCCGTCTCGGGCCGGAGAAGAGCCGCGCCAGATACCGATACCTCACCCGGACGGCATTTCGCAAAGACCGCGCCACGAAGCGCCGCCGTTCGAGTGAGAAGTTTGTAGAGACGTAGCATGCTACGTCTCTACGGGAGGTGGAGGCACACCGAACACGAAGTCCTTCGAGGAGGGAGGATCATGGACGCATCGAAATACAACAACGGCCCGCTCGCCGGAACAAAGGTTGTGGACCTCACCCGCGCTCTGGCCGGACCATACGCGACCCTCATGCTCGCCGACGCTGGAGCCGAGGTGATCAAAGTCGAGCGTCCGGGGACGGGCGATGACACCCGGGGCTGGGGGCCGCCCTTCGTCGGAGAGCAAGGCGAGGAGCAATCCACGTATTACCTCTCCGTCAACCGCGGCAAGAAGTCCGTCGTTCTGGATTTCAGGGACGCGGAAGACCTCGAAAAGCTCAAGGACCTCATCCGGGACGCGGATGTGCTCGTCGAGAACTTCCGGCCCGGCGTGATGGAGAGGATGGGGCTCGGGTGGCGGGCTCTCGAAGAGTTCAATCCGCGCCTCGTGTACCTTTCGATCACGGGTTTCGGAGAAGGTGGCCCCCACGGACATCGGCCCGGTTTCGACCAGATCGCGCAGGGAGAGGGCGGCCTCATGAGCTTCACCGGCCCCGTCGGAGGCCCTCCCACGAAAGTGGGCGTCCCCATCGCCGACATCCTCTCCGGGATGTTCGGAGCGTTCGGGGTGGCCGCCGCTCTCGCCGAACGCGAGAAGAGCGGGCGGGGGCAGAAAGTAGCGTCCTCCCTCCTCGGGAGCATCGTCGGCATCCAGGCTTTCCAGGGGACGAGGTGGCTGGTAGCCGGGGAGGTTCCGGAGCCGGAGGGCAACCGCCACCCGACGATAGCGCCGTATGGGGCGTTCCGCTGTTCGGACGGGGAGATAAACATAGCTGTGGGTTCCGAGGGGCTCTGGCGTCGCTTCGCCCCGCTTGTCGACCTCGATCCGGAAGACGAACGCTTCTCGACCAACCGCAAACGCCGCGCCCGCGTCGAGGAGTTGGAGGACGAGATATCCCCCGCGCTCGCTTCGGCGACCGTGGAAGAGTGGATGGACCGTCTTGGAGAAGCGGGAGTACCCGCCGGACGGATCCTCTCGCTGGACGAAGTCTACGCTTCGCCGCAGGTTTCCCACCTCGGATTAATAGATTCCGTCGAGCATCCGACGCTCGGTGAGATAAAGTTGCCGGGGTCGCCGCTCGGGTGGGGACGTTCCGGGAAGCGCCCCGCCGAGTCTCCTCCGACGCTCGGACAGCACGACGAGGAAGTGTTCGGAGAATGGCTGCGCTAGACTTCTCCGATCACGGGTCTTTTAGAGAGAACGAGGCTTTGACGTGGGGGTAATCGAGTTTCTCGCATATGCCGTCATCGGAACCATAGGAGGGCTTCTATCCGGCCTGATCGGGGTCGGCGGCGGAGTCTTTTTCGTCCCGGCTCTCGTACTCGCGGTCGGCTGGAACATAAAAGACGCCGTCGCCGCGAGCCTCGTCGTCATCATATTCAGCTCGCTCTCCGGCACGATCCGGAACCAGAGAAGCCGCGACCCCGCCCACTGGAAGTGGACCGCCCTCTTCTCCCTCGCCGTCGCCCCGGCCTCCCTGATCGGGGTCGCCATCAGCCGCTTCTCACCCGAAGCGGTGGTCGAGGTAACCTTCGCCGTCCTCCTCCTCGCCCTCGCCGTCCCGACCGCGCGGGGAAGGAAGGAGGTGAGCGGCGACGGATCAAAGCTTCCGACGTGGATCGTCTTCGTGGCCGGAATATTCATCGGCGCATTGTCGGGTCTCGTCGGCGTCGGAGGCGGGGTGATGATGGTCCCCCTCATGGTCCTCGGTCTCGGCCTCACTGCGAAAAGGGCCGTCTCCACGAGCCTCGCCGTCGTGATGTTCACCGGCGTCGTGGCGACGGTCGGGTACCTCGCCACGGGCTTCGACCGCCTGGCCGAAGTCCCCGTCCTCATCGTGTTCTCGATCGTCGGAGCGTGGCTCGGCGTAAAAGTCCGCGACCCCCTCCCGGACGACGCCATCCGCATCGGCTTCGGCGTCTTCATGGTCGCCGTTTCGCTTCGCATCCTCGCGGGGGCGTTGTTTTAGCTTGCCGCTACCCGCACCTCTCGCCGTTGGGGCAGCTTTCGAGGACGGAGACGGCGGGGTTTTCCTTCGACGTGTCGAGTTCGATGAGGAGCGAGGCGGCGTTGTTCGACTCATCGGTCTCTTCGAGGTCGGCGTTTACGCGGTTTACGAGGACGTACCTTCCGGACGGAAGGTCGGTTACGTCTATGGACTGGCCTTCGAGGAGGGCTTCGTAGTTGTCGCCGTATCCGACGGAGAGGCCCATGGCCAGCTCGTCGCGGTCGGGGTCGTCCTCGGCGCACCAGTCGCCTTCGGGCGCGATGTCGAAGACGCCGGGCGGTTCCGGCTCGCCTTCCATCCGAACGTCCGGGTCGGCGTCGTAGCGGTCGCCGACGCAGAACCCGGTTTTCTGGTCGCGGGCGGCGAGTTCGCCGTCGAGATCTCGCAGTTCATAACGCATGAACCGGAAGAAGTGCCAGTGGTTG
>JBOHBL010000392.1:0-1176 GCA_050698295.1 Rubrobacteraceae bacterium
AACGGAGCCCCGAAAGCCCGATCAAAACCGCCAACCCGGAGAAGCATATCGCTCGCCCCGAAGTCGCGGTCGTTCTGGGAACGGCCTCGGAGACGGGATATTTTTCGAGTTCCTCCCTGTACCGGCTCACGGCGAAGAGCGCGTAGTCGATGCCCAGGCCCAAACCGAGCATCGTCGAGATCGTCAGCACGAACACCGACATGTCGTAGGCGCTCGCGACGAAGTAGAGGACGCCGAGCGTCGCGACCACGCTCGCCCCGCCGATGATCACCGGAATGCCAGCGGCGACCAACGTCCCGAAGGCCACGATCAAGATGACGACCGCGAGCGGGAAAGCATACTTCTCGGCCTGCTGAATATCTTCGTTGCTCGCGTTCTGGATGTCGAGGTAGACCGCCGGTGCCCCGGTCACATACGTTGCGAGCGTGTCCGAGCGAACACTCTCGCGCACCTCGTCCACGAGGTCCTGGGTCTCGTCTATCGAGACGTTGAACCCGACGACGGCGTAGGACTTCTCCCCGTCCTCGGAGATAAAGCGGTCGTCGCGAGTATCGGAATACGTCGTGACGTAACGGACTTCTTCCAGTTCGCGCAGCGGTTCGAGGGCTTCCGCTTCCTCGCGCCGGTACTCTTCGCTTCGAGCGTCTCCGTCTCCTTCGAAGACGATGGTCAGCGTCGCCGGGGAGACTCCGAACTCATCGACCATGATCTCCTGCACCCGCTCGGCTTCGGAGTCCGCCCCGTCAAAGCCGCCGCCCTTGAGCTGTCCCCCGAGCTGCGGAGCAAAAAATGCGCCCGCCGCCAAGAGCAACCCCCACACGATGAGGACCTGCCACCTGAAGCGGTACACGAACTCGCCAAGACGGTAAAAGACCCTCATCGAGCTAACAATTCCGGATAGAAATAGTCGTCATCCGCGTAATGTTAACGTAGAGGAACAAAGGCGATGGGGTTTCTTTTACAGGGTCGCTTTGCTCCTGGAGGAGTCGTGTTCACCTTTCCCGACTCCTCCAACTCCTCCCGCCTTCCGGGGCAGGGCGAGCGTCAGCAGCAAACCGAGTACCGGCATGGCGGCGATGACGAGCATCATCGCGGTCAGGCCGCGGGTGTCGGCGATGAGGCCGAGTATCGGGGCTCCGAGGCCGCCGAGGCCGATGGAGAGGCCCATCGTTATTC
>JBOHBL010000393.1:0-3815 GCA_050698295.1 Rubrobacteraceae bacterium
CGGGCCATCCGTCCGGCCTCCGGAGGAGGATCTCCGGACCCCCGCCGCGCGGGTCGAGGCGGCGGCCTTCGGGAAGCTGCGTCTCTTCGGTTCGCATAATCCGGGAATCCCCAGCCATGAGCGACCGGATCATCCCCCGGCCTTCGAGGCCGCGAGGCCGGAGGGGGCGCCGAAGCGCCCCCTCCAACAACCAGCAAGCTATCGCGTGTTTGCATGCGGCATGCCGCCGCCGGGCCTCCGGACAATCGCACTCGAAGCCGGAGCCGCCAACCGTGTAGCAGCGCCGGAGCTTCGAGCCGCTCCTCACGGCGCAGGAGCGGCTCCCGTCGGCGCGGACGCGAACCTTGACTGGGCGGTGGAGAGCTGGGCGACGATGATATGCTCCGCCCTCTCGACGCGGGTGGCGAGGCGCGGCCGGGCGGCCTTCAGGCGGGAGATCTCCCGCTCGACTCGATCACGGGAATCGCCTCCTGTGATCCGGGCCTCCGGGAGCGCCAACTACGCAGGGGCCACTTCTTTATCTGACATCCGTATTTTACCAATTTTGTCTTAATTTGTCTAGGTTAATTGAAGAAAATTTCTTTAATAGTCTATATAATCTTGTAAACGTCATCGAGAGGAGCGCGATGCGGAGATTAAGGATACTGCGTGCTGAGAAAGGGATCACGCTCCGGACGCTTGCGGAGAGGAGCGGCATAAGCAAGGACACCATATCGGAGATCGAGCGGGGGAAGAGGAGGCCGCGCGCCTCTACCCTGATGAGCCTCGCCGAAGGTCTCGGCATAGATCCCCAGGTGTTGCTCGCTGAAGCCGCTCAGACTCCGCGGGAACCTCCATACTCGGATACCCGGCCGGGACGTAGCGGGATGCTCGGCAAGTTCACGGCGGTGTATGTAAGAGACGGGGAGTGGTGGGTCGGTTACGTGGAAGAACTGACCGGAGCGAACGCCCAGGAGAGCACTCTCGAAGAATGCCGCTCGGCACTCAGAGACGCTACGGAGGATGTCCTCGAAGCCAACCGGGAACTGACCCGGATGGAGTTCGGCGGCAAGGATGTCGTTCGCGAACCTCTCATAGCGTGAAGCGCGGCGCGCTTCTGAAGCATCTCAAGCTGCACGGCTGCGAGTTCCTCCGCGAAGGGAGCCGTCACACCATGTACGTAAATCGGGACGCTGGACGCAGCTCCGCCGTGCCACGGCATAGCGAGATCACCAACAACATGGCCCGGAAGATATGCAGGGATCTCGGCATACCTCCGGTGTGAAGGGAGCGATGGGCGAGCGCGGCAACGGCGAGGGTTCGATCTACCGCCGCAAGGATGGCCGGTGGGTGGGCCAGTACCTCATCCACACCTCGAAGGGGCCGAAGTACCGCTACATCTACGGCAAGACGCGCCAGGCTGTCTCGGAGAGGCTCTCACGAAGGCGATGGCCGACCGCGACGGCGGCCTCGTCTTCGACGCAGGCGCCCTGACAGTTGGGGCGTTCTTCGACAGGTGGCTCGATAGCTCCGTCAGGGACACGGCGCGCCCCAGCACCCATGAGCGCAACGAGAGCAGAGTCGAGCTGCGCATTAAGCCGATGATCGGGCGGGTGAAACTGGGGAGCCTGACGCCGGCGCATGTCCAGGGACTCTACCGGGACCGGCTCGACTACGGTCTCTCCCCCGCCACCGTGCATAAGATCCACGTCGTGCTCCACAAGGCCCTCGACGATGCCGTGAGATGGTCCTTGATACCCCGCAACGCCACCGACGCGGTGACGGCTCCGCGTCCGATCGCGCGAGATAAATCCGCTCTCTCGCGAGCAGGTCAGGAAGCTCCTCGATGCGGCGCGAGGGAACAGGTTGGAGGCCCTGTATGTCGTGGCGGTCACCACGGACATGAGACAGGGCGAGCTACTCGGTCTCAAGTGGGAGGATGTCGAGCTGGAGGGCGCCGCCGTACATATCGGGCGGACTACCACCCGCCCCCGCGGCCGGATCTCGCTCGTCGAACCGTGCAGCTCCCCGGCGCCTCCGTAAAGACCCTCGAGGATCACTTGAGGCGGCAACTGGAGGAGATCGAACATCTCGGCGACTCCTACCGGGATCAGGGCCTCATCTTCACCACGGAGGCCGGAACGCCGATCAACCCCTCCAACCTCCGAAAAAGATCCTTCGAGCCGCTCCTGAAACGCGCCGGCCTCCACCGGATCCGCTTCCATGACCTCCGGCACACATGCGCCACCCTGCTCCTCTCGAAGAACACGCGCCCGAAGATAGTCCAGGAGATGCTCGGACACGCCACCATAGCAATCACCCTGGATACCTGCTCTCATATCCTCCCCGGTCTCGGCGACCAGGCGGCGCGGACGATGGAGGAACTGCTCTTCTAAAGTCGGGTAACTGTCAAGCAGGCCGGGATTGCCTCCGGCCCACACTTACGCTCTCCGCGTTTTACCTGCAAATTACAACAAAAATAGTGTGGACCCGAGGAGATTCGAACTCCTGGCCTTCGCCGGGCAAAAGGGATCGCGTGCTTTTCGCCTCATGGCGTCTTGTCCGCAAATCCGCGTATATAAGCCGTTTTCTACGTTTTGCGAGGAACCAAGCGTACGCCAAGTATCGTGAAATACCGTCCCGGTTGGTGTCAGCGTTGGTGTCAAATTTGGCTGCTCTAAAGGATGATGCCACTCCAAAGTGACACGACGAGTGGATTCGTAAATAGGACATGGATTAAACGGTTGAAACTTCGAGGTTCGTCGAGCAGTTAGAAGAAAATCCCGCCGTAGCAGGTTCTCTTCACTCGAGTATCTCTGACCAGCTTCTGCGTGATACGGCGCGACTTTCATACCGTCAACCAGTCACCACGTCGGACGAGAGTTCCTTTTCGGCCCGGCCCGCGCTCCCGAAGAGTTCGAGCTTATGCGCCACTTCGGAGCGCATCCGGGCACGGCCCTCGGCCATCGCCGCTTCGAGGTGCCGATCGCCTTCGCTCCACACCGCTTCGATGCCTTCCCGGAACTTCATCCGCAACTCCGTGTCTATATTCAGCTTGGCGACGCCCGCCGCGATGGCTTCCCGAACCATGTCGTCCGGCAAGCCGGAGACCCCGTGCAAAACGAGGGGTATTCCCATCTTCGAAGCGAGGGCTTCGATGCGCTCCATGTCAAGCCGAGGCTCGATTGTCGGCGAGACGCCGTGGAAGATGCCGACGGAAATCGCCAGATAATCAATGCCCGTCTCCTCGACGAAGCGAGCGGCCTCGGCGACGTCGGTGTAATAATCCTCCCAGTCCACGCTGTCGAGTTCCTCGACCTCCGGGATCCTCCCCAGCTCCGCCTCGACAGGCATCCCGAGAAAGTGCGCCGCCTCTACAACCTTCCGAGTCGTCGCGATATTCTCCTCGAAAGGAAGATGCGCCCCGTCATACATCACCGAGTCAACGCCCAGCTTGAGGGCCTCGACGACCTCTTCATATCCGCCGTGGTCGAGGTGTATGGCGCACGTCTTCCCGACTTCATCCTCGCACCGACGGACGATGTCGAAGGCTTTCTTTATTCCCATGTGCGGGATGATGGCGCGTCCGATCTGCATGAACACCGGGGCGTCCGCGTCCTTCGCCCCCAAAAGTATCGCCTGAGCCGTCTCCTCATTGTGGTGGTTTATAGCCCCCACCGCATACCCGTCCGCCCTCGCTTCGTAAACGAGTTTCCGGGCATCCACCGTTCTTGGCAAATCTCTCCTTTCAGGTCGCTCCGCCTTCGGCTCCGCTCCCGGAGGAGTGGAGGAATGGAGGAGTGGAGGAGTGGTTTTCATCTTCCCGGCTCCTCCAC
>JBOHBL010000394.1:0-1482 GCA_050698295.1 Rubrobacteraceae bacterium
CATAAGCCGCGACTGGCACCTCCCGGCGTGGACGACGCGCTCGCTCCCGGCTGGATACGGCGGCGCTTTCGTCGCGTGTCTCGTCGCTGGTTCGTTCGTGTTTCTCTCGACGTTGCCGAGCGTCACCGGGGCGAGCAACAACTTCTCCCGCGACGCCATCGTCAACGTCTTCATGACCGAGTTCGCCTCGGCGAGCAGCGACCAGGAGAAAATAGCATCCAGGATCTCCACTGAAGACCTCCCCACCGACGCGAGCCTGGTAGAGACCGAAGACACCGAAAAACGCAACGTCGTCTTCATTTTCCTGGAGTCGATCCGGGCAAGCGCCGCCACCCCCTACAACCCCGACCTCGACACGACTCCTTTCCTCGACGAAGTGGCGAACGAGAGCCTGATGGCCGAGAACGCCTACGCGGTCGTGCCGCACACCTCGAAGTCGATGGTCGCGGCCCACTGCGCGATGGAGCCTCCGCTCGACACGGACATGACCGAATCCGAGCCGGACGCCATCCCGGCGAAGTGTTTGCCGGAACTCCTCGGCGAAGAGGGCTACGAGAGCGTCTTTTTCCAGTCTGCCACCGAGAACTTCGAACGCCGCCGCCAACTCGTCGCGAACTTCGGCTACGAAGAGTTCTATCCGCTGGAAGCGCTCCCGAAGGAAGGCTTCGAGGAAGTCAACTACTTCGGCTACGAAGACGACATCATGTTAGAGCCGAGCCGCCGGTGGCTGGAGGAGAACAGCGACGGTCCCTTCATGGCGAGCTATCTGACGATCACGAGCCACCACGACTACAACGTGCCTTCGGACTTCGAAACCGAGGAGTACGTGGACGACGAGTTGACGAACAAGTACATGAACACGGTCGCCTACCAGGATGCGTTCCTCGAGAAGCTATTTCAGCAGTACAAGGACATGGGGCTTTACGAGGACACCGTCTTCGTGCTTATGGCGGATCACGGGGAAGGGTTCGGAGAACACGGGCTGCTGCAGCACGACAACACGATTTACAACGAGGGGATCAAATTCCCCCTCATCGTCCACGACCCGCGCCGCTTCGAGGACGGAAAGAAGATCGAGACTCCGGTCCAGAACATGGTCGTCCTCCCGACGGTGACGGACCTTCTCGACTACGGGATAGACGAGAACACGTATCACGGACGGTCCCTGATGCGCCGCCCCATCGAAGAGCGTCCGCTGCCGGTGAGTTGCTGGACCGAGAACCGCTGCCTGGCGTTGATCGACGAGAGCGGTGATGAGAAGTACGTCTACCACTTCTCGAACAAGGCCGAGGAATACTTCGACCTCTCGGAGGACCCGCTGGAGCAGGACGACGTCATCTCCGAGCATGACGACGAGGAGATCCGTCAGAAACGCTACGAGCTCCTCGAATGGCAGGCCCGCATCCAGGCCATCTACGACCGGCACGCCGCCGGAAACGAAGAGACCACGAGCGAGTAGAGGCGTAGCATGCTACGCCTCTA
>JBOHBL010000395.1:0-1421 GCA_050698295.1 Rubrobacteraceae bacterium
ACGTCGCGGATACCAACGGAGACGAGCACCTCTACGACGAGGCCCTCTGTCCCCATGACGCCGACGAGAACCTGCTGCTCGACGACGAGCTGAGGGAGGTGTTCTCGGGTCTGCCCGAAGGAGTCTCTCTCACCGTCATCTCCGATTCCTGCCACTCGGGGACGGTGACGCGCGTTGCGCCTCGACCGACCCCCGACGACCGTCGCAGGCGCTTTCTCAACCCGAAGCTCCTTGGAAGGAAGGAACTCGAAGACCCCTTCGAGACGCCGGTGAAGAGGAAGGTGAAATACCCGCAATCGGAGATGAGAGAGATCTTGCTCAGTGGATGCACGGACAAGGAATATTCTTACGACGCGAAGATAGACGGGACGTATCACGGGGCGATGAGCCACTACGCGCTTCAGGCGATACGCGAGGCCGACTACCGCATCACCTACGCGCAGCTCAGGACGCGGGTGAATTACCTCCTGGATCAGGCGGGTTACCCGCAGCACCCGCAGCTCGAAGGCTCCCGCGAGAACAAACAACGTCAAATCTTTTCGTAGGGAGACACTCCGATGTTTGACGAACGAGCCTACGTGGAGCGATTCGAGTCGGCGGATATCGAGGAAGCGGCGCGGATGCTGGCGCGTCCGACCGCCGAAGAAGAAAGAGCATTACGAGCATACCTCGGGGACGAGCGGTACCGGCGCATGCACGGTCATGCCCTCAGGCGCGCAGTCCGGCGGGCGAAAGCGACAGCGGGAAACGTCGTCGTCATCCCCGGCGTCATGGGGAGCCACCTGAATTCGGTGGATCCGGAAGGCGAATCGGAGCGGGTGTGGTTGAAAATACTCGGCCTGTTTCTGGGACGCCTCGAACGGCTTCGTCTCGGAGCCGACGGTCTCGCCGGGCACGACCCCGACTACGACGTCCTGGCGACCGGAATCCTCAAGAAGTACTACGGCGACGCGCTCCTTTCGCTCTCCGAAAGCTGGACCGTACGGGCCTTCTGGTTCGACTGGCGCAAGGACCTGAACCTCGCCGCCGCCGAATTGAACGCCCGCCTCGGCGGCTGGTTCGGGAGCGATGCTCCCGTCCACATCGTCGCTCACTCGATGGGAGGGCTCGTCGCGAGGACGTTTATAAAGAACCACTCCAAACGGTGGGAGAAGATGTGGGACGAAAAGGGCGATGGGAAGGCGGGAGGTCGCCTCGTCATGCTCGGGACGCCGAACCACGGCTCGTTCGCCATGCCGCAGGCGATCACGGGCGCGGCGAGCCTCGTGAAATGGCTCGCCCGCATCGACCTGACGAACGACCGCGACGAGCTGCTGAGGATCTTCAATTCCTTCGTCGGTCCTTACCAGATGCTCCCCTCGCCGCTGAAGCTGCGGAACGTGGGGCCCCTCTACAAATCGAAGACGTACGCCGGCCTGAAC
>JBOHBL010000396.1:0-4574 GCA_050698295.1 Rubrobacteraceae bacterium
CCCAGTACTTCAGGGTTTTTCTTGACCCTGACGTGGCGTGAGGCTTTAGGATTGGGTCATGATGGAGAGACGATGCGGAGAGGTTCGGATGGAGGTTACAGTATGGAAGGTCGGTGAGTTGGCGGATCAAACGGGGTTGTCGGTGCGGACGCTGCATCACTACGATGAGATCGGGCTGCTTTCGCCCTCGCGCAGGAGCGAGGCGGGATACCGTCTCTACGGCGCGGAGGATATCGAGAGGTTGCAGAGGATCAAATCGTTGAGGCAGCTCGGGTTCGGGCTCAAGGAGATACGGAGAGTTCTGGGAAACGAGGAGCTTTCGCCCGAGGAGATCGTACGCAGGCACATGGCGCGACTCGAAGAGGAAATAGAAACGCGCCGCAAGCTGCACGAGCGGCTGAGGATGATCTCGGCGAGGCTGTAAGCGTCGGAGAAAGTCTCCGGCGAAGAGTTCATCGAGACGATAAAGGAGATCACGATGTCGGAAAAGATAGAGAAATACTACACGCAAGAACAGCTCGACTACCTGGCGAAACGGCGCGAGGAAGTGGGCGAAGAGCGCATCAAGGAGGTCGAAGCCGAATGGCCGCGTCTCATGGAAGAGGTCAAAACCGAGATGGAGAAAGGCACTCCCCCGGAAGACCCGAGGGCGCGGGAACTCGCCCGGAGGTGGATGGGTTTGATCGAAGAGTTCACCGGCGGAGACCCCGGCATCGAGCGTTCGCTGAACGACCTGTGGAACGGGGAGACGGAGGTCCACGGCATCCAGACCGCCGGGGCGCGCGAGATGGGCGAATATATCTCGAAGGCGATGGCGGCTTCCAGAGAGGACGAATAACGAAAGACCATCCGGGGCTGAACTCCGGCTAGCCGCGTGTGCGCCGACTTTCGCAATGTATGATACATTGAAGGGAGGGGACCCGAGCGGAGTTCGGAAGCGGGGAAATTGCTTTGGCGCGCGCGGATCGAAAACCTGGCGCAGCGTTCTCGACGGGGAGCGATGCGAGTTCGTCCGTCCGATACAAGCCGCGCATCGCCCTCCTGCCCGGCAAGCCCGTGCGCGGCGCCTCGGTGTTCGTGGAGGTGCTGGACTTCTTGCGGGAGGGCGGCGCGGACGTGGCCGTGCATCTGCCTCACAGCGCCGACGACCCGGCGCCGCCGTGGCTGCTCGATGCCTCTCTCGTCGTCCACCGCGGCCTCAAGTCGTTCGCGCTCGCGGCCCTGGCGCCGATCGAGGAGGCCGGGACGCGCTGCTGCAACCCCGTGCGGAGCACGATGGTCTCCCACGACAGGGCGGCGGTGTGCCGGCTGCTCGCAGGCGCGGGACTACCGGTACCGGCAACGGTGGAGGTCGCCGGATGGACGGCGGTCCTCGAGACGGCCGCCGGTCGGTAGCCGTGAAAGTGGTGGATGGGAGGGTCGGCCGCGGAGCCGGCGTGCTGCTCGCGCCCGACGGGACCCTGCCCGCGCGGGCGCCCTTCGACGGGCCGTATCTGGTCCAGGAATACGTGCCCGGCGACGGGTGGGACCGAAAGCTTTACGTGGCCGGCTCTCGCGCCCACGGCCTCCTCAAGCGGTCTCCCCCGCACGTGGACTCCGGCGGGCGGGGAGAGCAGTTCTCGTTGGACGTCGAACTGGCCGACCTCTCGCGCCTTGTGGGGGAAGCCCTCGGTTTGGAAGTCTACGGCGTGGACTTCATCGAAGGCCCCGCGGGACCCTCGATCATAGACGTCAACCCTTTCCCCGGCTTCAAGGGAGTCCGGGACGCGGCCGACTCGATAGCGCGACACCTGCTGAACGTCGCGACAGAAACGCGCCAGGTCGCCGCGCAATGAGGATATGTGAGCCAACGGACCACCTCCGGCGCTTCCTGCTCATATATTCCATTTATGAGATACGATTCAGGCATGAGGGTATCTCTTGCAACCGGCGCGACTATTCTCGCGTTCGTGGGCCTCGTGTTCGCCGCCTGCGGAACGACAGGAGGAAACGGAGCTTCCGAAGTACCGGGCGAAGCGGAGCGGGAGAAATCGTCCGGGGACGCGCCGCCTGCCGGGGCCGGGAGCGAGTTCGAGACCGACTTCGCAAAGCATGGCGTCTCTTATGAGGAGATCAACTCCGGAGGACCGCCCAAAGACGGCATCCCGGCCATCGACGAGCCGAAGTTTATTGGGACCGAGGCGGCGGACGGGTGGCTCGAACCGCAAGAGCCGGTGATACTGCTCCGCTACGAGGGCGAGGCGCGCGCCTACCCGCTTCAGGTCATCACGTGGCACGAGATCGTCAACGACGAGGTGGACGGAGCCCCGATCACCGTGACTTTTTGTCCCCTGTGCAACACGGCCATCGCCTTCGAGGGCGAGATGGAGGACGAAGAACTGACCTTCGGCACCACGGGACGGCTTCGCTCCTCGAACCTCATCATGTACGACCGGCAAACCGAGAGCTGGTGGCGGCAGGCCACGGGCGAGGCCATCGCCGGAGAACTCACCGGAAGCGAACTCACAACCGTCCCCGCGCCCATCGTCTCCTGGGGCGACTTCCGAAGTACCCACCCGGACGGAGAGGTCCTCTCGCGGGAGACCGGCCACGAGCGCGACTACGGCCAGAATCCCTATGTCGGCTACGACGACGTGGACTCCTCTCCCTTCCTCTACGACGGCCCCGAGACGCCGGGAGAGCTTCCGCCGATGGCGCGTGTGATCACGGTGGACGACGAAAACGAACCCGTGGCCTACCCTTACGAAGTCCTCCAGGACAACCCGGCCATAAACGACACCGTGGACGGAGAACCGGTCGCTGTCCTCTGGCGGGAAGGAACAGCCTCGGCGCTGGATGAAAGCTCATTGGACGCGGGGCGCGACGTGGGCTCGGCGGGCGTCTTCTCCAGGGAACTCGACGGCGAGACGCTCACGTTCCGCTCCGACGAAGAAGGCGACATCTTCGACGAGCAGACCGGCAGCGAGTGGAACGTCCTCGGAGAAGCCGTGGCCGGAGAGCTGGAGGGGAGCCGGTTGGAGTCCATCGTGAGCATAGACCATTTCTGGTTTTCCTGGGCCGCCTTCCGTCCCGAAACAAGAGTGTGCGAACCATAGACAGAAAGGTGATGATGAAGAAACTTTTAACGTTGACGCTGTTCCTGGCAGTATTCGCGCTCTCCGCGTGCGGCACGGCTGAACAAGGCTCCGAACAACCCGACGAAGCGGCCGCCCCCTCCGAGCAAACACAGGCCGAAGCCCCGGCGGAAAACGACGCCGCGCAGCCGGAAGAGGCGCCCGAAGACGAGGCCGCCCCGGAGGATTCGGCGGCTGAAGAAGACGGCTCGGAGGAGTCCGCCTCCGGGCCGACGGCTACGACGATACAGGGCGAGGAGGTCAGCCTCGGGGGGAATGGCGAAGCGACGGCTCTCTTCTTCATGGCCGGGTGGTGAGGACGTTGCATGGAGGAAGCTCGGGCGTGGTCCGAGGTTCTTCCCGCCTACGAGGATCGTGGGCTGAACATGGTGATGATCTCCATAGACCCCTTCGAGACCGAAGAGTCCATCGAAGCGTTCAATAGCGGAGCCGGACTGACGGAGCCACTCCCCACCGTCATAAACGGCGGCGGCGACATCGCGCGGCGATTCGGCGCGAACGCCCTGGAGACCACCATCATCCTCGATGAGAACGGCGAAGAGGTCTACCGCGACGTAGCCGTCACCGACGCCGGGACCTTGAGAGCGGAACTGGACCGTATTTTGTGATGGGTGTTCAAGAGCTTGCAACCCAGTGGCTCACGAGTCTCGGCGCGCTGCTGCCCTTCGGGTTCGCGTTCGGGGCTGGGATCGTCGCGGCGGTCAACCCGTGCGGGTTCGCAATGCTGCCCGCCTACCTCTCGCTCTATCTCGGCAGCCAGGAAGAAGGCTTCGAGAAGAGGTCCACCGTCGGGAGGGCGGCGCGAGCAGTGGTAATCGGGGGCGTGGTCTCTCTGGGGTTCGTGCTCCTCTTCGGGTTGGCGGGCGTGATCGTCGCCGCCGGAGGGAGCGTGATCCTTTCTACCATGCCGTGGGTCGGCACGATCATCGGCGCGGCCCTGATCCTGCTGGGAGTCTGGCTCCTCGCCGGACGAACCATCTACACCGGCGTCTTCGAACGTCTCGCCGAAAGAGTCGGAGATCCCAAAGACATGAGCATCCGGGGCTTCTTCCTCTTCGGCCTCGCCTACGGGCTGGCATCGTTGAGCTGCACCCTCCCCGTCTTCCTCGCGGTGATGGGCGGAAGCCTCACCGCAGGGAGCTTCGGCTCGGGGGCGGGGCAGTTCGCGAGCTACGGCCTCGGCATGACCTCGGTCCTCATCCTCCTCACCCTGGCGCTGGCGCTCTTCAAAGCGGGCGTCGTCTCCCGGCTGCGGAGCTTCGTGCCGTACGTGCAGATAGTCTCCGCTCTCCTCCTCGTCTTCGCCGGAGGGTACATCATCTACTACTGGCTGCCGGTTCTGGCGGGAGGTTCCGCGCCCACCGTATAAACCCTCTACGTCTTCGCGGAACTCGTGGCCTTCACGCTTTCGAGCGCCGACGGGTCTTCGAGGGTAGAGAG
>JBOHBL010000397.1:0-3047 GCA_050698295.1 Rubrobacteraceae bacterium
TAGAGGCGTAGCATGCTACGCCTCTACGTCTGTCTCCACGGCGTCTTCGTCTTCCGGCATCGGAACCATCGTCTCGCCGTCCGCCGCTCTCTGGCGGACGACGACTTCGTGGAAGTAGCCGCTCTCGTGTTCGAGGAGCTCGTAGCCGGCGGAGCGGAAGAGCTCTTTGTTGTCGTTCTCGGTGCCGCTCGGGAAGAGGATGAAGACGCGGCGGCCATCTTCGATGTTCCTCTCGGCGGCCTTGATCCAGTGCGGGCTCTCCGCCGACCAGCCGCCGGACGGGAAGGGGTCCACCACCTTCAGGTCGCTGCGGTGGTCGGTGACGTACTTCATGTACCACATCACCCCGCCGCTGTGCATGACGGCGGAACCTTCGGGGACCTCCCGTATCACCTCGTCCATGATGTGCCGTCCGTGCATGTCGTCGCTCCGGTCGGCCCGCCCGTGGGCTTTCTCGAACCCGGCGAGCGGCATCGCGACGATGAGGGCGGATGTCACGGCGAGCGCCGCCGCTCTCGGGGCGAGGCGGAATCTCGCAAGGGAACGCTCGGCGAGGTCCATCAGGTTCCCGAAACCGACCGCGATGAAGAAACAGATGATCAAATACGTCGGGATGAAGTAGACGTAGACGTCCCGGATGTTGTACCCGAGCGCGTAGACGAGCCATCCCACGTGCAAGAACATGAGCATCGCGAGCACGGCGACTTCTTTCTTGTAAGCCAGATGGAACGCGCCCAGGACGGCGAGGAGGAGGAGGAGCGGGTTGAACTGGTTGGCGAGGTAGTCGGCGTACATCCCGAGTCGTTCGGGCATCTCGTCCATCCCGAAGGCGAACATCCGGCTCTCGAAGTTGCTCCCCGTGACGAGATCGAGGAAGTTGGATAACGTGTGCGGCTCGGACTCGTTGAGCGGAGGCCCCATCGCCGAACGTACCGGCAAATACAGGTACGGAAGCAACCCGAGGACGTAGAGCCCCGCGCCTTTCAGCAGGAGCTTCCATTCGAGAAGTTTCCTCCAATCGAGGAGGGAGATGAAGATGGCGGCGGCGGGGATCAAAAGTCCGCTCGTCATGTGGCCGGTCATCGAGAGGCCCATCAGGAAGGCGAAGAGGAGCAGGTATCTGTCTTCTCTTTTTTCGCGCCAGATCAGGAGCACGAGGATGTCGAGGGCGATGAAGAATATGTTGAACGTATAGACTTCGGCGATAACCGCCTGCGACCAGAACTCGCGGCTGATGCCGAACAGAAAAGCCGCCGCCGCGGCCGGGAGCACTCTGCCCGTCAACTTCTTGCAGACGAAATAGACGAAGAACACCGCCAGCGCGGCGAAGACCGCCGAGACCAGGTTCACCCGGTATCCGACGTCGCCGAAGGGCAGATACGTGAAGAGGTGGGCGATGATCATGTACGACGGGTAGCCGGTCGGGTTGGGGATGCTCAGGAGATAAGCCTTCGTCTGGAGCATCACCGAGTCGTACATCCCGTCCGGGTCGTAGTAGAGCATCGTCGGCGCGAGCGTCCGCAAATACACCACGAAAGCCGCCGCCGCGACGAAGACCCCGGCGAGCAACCCGCCCCGACCACTCAAGAAAGACGGTCTTTTCTCTAAACGATGCACGACCTGAGATTCTATCCAAAAGTTAAATCATTGCGAAATCGCCGCCAAACGCCGCCGCCCGTCAAAGGTAGACTGTGCCGGAAAGGACCAGAAACGGAGGGCGAAGTGACAGGGATTCTGGAGGGCAAAAAGGTACTCGTGACGGGCGTCCTCGACCGGCGCTCCATCGCTTTTTCGGCGGCGCGTCTGGCCCGGGAGCAGGGAGCGGAGATCGCCCTCACTGGCTTCGGAAGAGCGAAAAGTCTGACCGACAGAACAGCGAAAAAGCTCTCCCCCGAACCACCCGTCCTCGAACTCGACGTGAACAAGCCGGAGGACATCGAGGCCGTCGCGAAGAACCTCGAAGAGCGGTGGGGCGAACTCGACGGCATCCTCCACGCCATCGCCTTCGCCCCCGACGACGCATTGGGTGGGAACTTTCTCAAAACGGAGTGGGAGTCGGTGGGAACGGCGGTCCAGACTTCGGCGTATTCCCTAAAAGCCCTCGCCGTCGGGTTATCTCATCTCATGAAGCCCGGCTCCTCCATCGTCGGCCTCGACTTCGACGCGCAGTTCGCGTGGCCCGCCTACGACTGGATGGGCGTAGCCAAAGCCGCCTTCGAGTCGACGGCGAGGTATCTCGCGAGGGATCTCGGGCCTTCCGGCATCCGGGTGAATCTCGTCTCCGCCGGTCCCGTAAAGACGCTTGCGGCGAAAGGCATCTCCGGCTTCGAGGGGATCGAAGGCGAGTGGGAGAAGCAGGCTCCGCTCGGATGGAAAGCTTCGGACCCCGAGCCGGTTGGACGCGCCGTCGTCAGTTTGCTTTCGGACTGGTGGCCGGCGACGACCGCGGAGATCATCCACGTTGACGGCGGGTATCACGCGATGGGGACGAAGATCAGATAGGTTTCAGGCTTCAGCAGACAGGTTCGGAAGCAACGTCAAAATCGGGACGCGCTCAACAACACGCTCGAACTTGCGCGTCTCGCCGAAGCGATCTATCGCCGGGCGAGCGAGGCGAACTTGGTGTACTGCTCCAGCCACGCAAGCTGCGTTTTTCCAGTCGGACCATTGCGGTGCTTGCCCACGATGACCTCCGCAATGCCCTTGTCATCCGAGTCGGAGTTATAATATTCGTCTCGATACAAGAACATCACCATGTCTGCGTCTTGCTCGATACTATTGTGCACGATGATGTCGTCGGCGACGAAGTTATGAAGTCCTTCGACGGTCAGGTCGTAGACTTCGTCCTCTCCGGCTGGTTCGATGGACTTGATTTCATCCCAGTAAACGTCGCTTTCGGCGAGTCGCGCCAGTTCCACCGAGGCGACGGCCGTCGCGACTCTGGCGGCGCGTTCGCGGCTCATATCGAGTGTAGAGAGAGGGGTTCCGCTGTAAGCTTGTCCAATGGTGACCTGCGTTTCCCCCGAAGGTCCGCGCAAGGTCTGCGT
>JBOHBL010000398.1:0-2744 GCA_050698295.1 Rubrobacteraceae bacterium
GTGGAGGAGACTGCGAAAGATCTCGGCCCGGACGAAAGCTCGTATCGGCGTCTCATGCGGCCCCTCGCCGACGACGCGCCCCGGATCGCAGCGAACTTTCTCGGCTCTCCGAGCGTGCTGCGCCATCCGCTTTCGCTCGGCATGACGGGCATCCGCTCGGCCCGTTCCGCCCGCGCCGTCGCCGAGGCGAACTTCGAGGGGAAGGAGGCTCGCGCTCTCTTCGCGGGGAACGCGGCCCACTCGTGCCTCCCGCTCGAAAAGCCTCTCAGCGCGATGTTCGGCTTCGTCCTCGGCGTCCTCGGACACGCATACGGGTGGCCGATGCCGAAGGGTGGATCTCAAAGCATCACCGACGCCCTCGCCTCGTATCTCGAAACCCTCGGCGGCGAAATATACACCGGGACGAGAGTGGATCGGGTGGAGGAGGTTCCGCCTGCGAAGGCCGTCATCTTCGACGTGACGCCGCGGCAACTCGTGGACATCGCGGGCGACCATCTCCCGAGCCGGTACCGGAACTCGCTCAAAAAGTACCGGTACGGCCCCGGAGTTTTCAAGATGGACTTCGCCATGAGCGGCCCGATCCCGTGGAAGGACGAAGCGTGTCTTCGGGCGGGAACCGTACATCTTGGCGGGACTTTCGATGAGATCGCCCGTGGCGAGGCCGGGGTATGGCGCGGCGAGCATCCCGAGCGTCAGTTCATTCTTCTCGCGCAGCAAAGCCTCTTCGACGACACCCGCACGCCGGAAGGAAAGCACACGGTGTGGGCGTATTGTCACGTCCCGAACGGGAGTACCGTGGATATGAGCGCGAGGATCGAGAGTCAAATAGAGCGTTTCGCGCCCGGCTTCCGCGACCGGATCCTCGCGAAGGCGACGATGAACACCTCGGAACTCGAACGCTCGAACGCGAACCTCGTCGGCGGGGACATAATCGGCGGGGTGACGGACATTCGGCAGTTCGTGGCGCGTCCGGTGGCGAGCTTGGATCCATACGCGACTCCGGCTCGCGGACTCTATATTTGCTCGTCCTCGACGCCGCCGGGCGGGGCGGTGCATGGGATGAACGGGTTTATGGCGGCGCGGTCGGCGCTTCGTTATTTGAAGTAAGGGAAAGGAAAACGGGAGTTGAATTCTCCGGCTCCTCACGAATCGTCCCCCGTACCCGATGTGGACGGCGGCGTGGCCCTGAGCGGGGATCGCGGACAAGGCCGAAGGATGAAGCGGCGGGCCATTTCCTACTTCGCGTGGTCGCTCTTCGGGCTTTCGGTGGTCATGTTCGCTGCGGGCGCCGCGCTGCTCGTGTTCACCCGTTTCGCGCAGGGGAGAGCGGATGTGTGGGGCATTGCCGACAGTTTGCTGGTTGACGCTTCGTTTCTGGCGTTCCCCGTCGTGGGAGCTTTGCTCGCATCGAGGCGGCCATGGAACCCGATCGGGTGGCTTCTCCTCGCGGACGGGCTTTTGTGGATGCTCGCCATCATCGCTGACTACTATGGACAGTACGAGCGCGTCGAACCGGGCGTTCTTCCGTTTCCGCTCGCGGTCGTCTCGCTCAATGAGTGGATCTGGGTTCCCGCCATTGGATTGTTCGGGATTTTCCTCCTCCTTTCATTCCCCGATGGAAAGCTGCCTTCGAGGAGGTGGCGTCCTCTGGCATGGCTGTCGGGGGCGGTTATGGTTCTGCTCACCTTCGGCATCATGCTCGCTCCCGGCTCGCTGGAGAGCCTCGGAGGAGAACGCAACCCGTTTGGGATCGGGAGCCAACCCTGGCTGGGAGTCGCGGCGATGGGCATTTTGCCGCTGTTGCCGCTGTGCATGTTTGCGTCGGCGGTGAGTTTGGTGATGCGTTATCGGCGCTCCGGCGGCGAGGTGCGGCGGCAGATCAAATGGGTCGCCCTCGCGGCGGCGTTCATGGGCGCGCTGTATTTGTCGCTCATGACCT
Source organism: Rubrobacteraceae bacterium (assembly GCA_050698295.1). Classification (GTDB taxonomy): domain Bacteria; phylum Actinomycetota; class Rubrobacteria; order Rubrobacterales; family Rubrobacteraceae; genus JACCWD01. Next base: position 1,940 of record JBOHBL010000398.1, read on the forward strand.
TCGGCATTGCCTCGACCTTCTTCTCGGGGAATTCGGGGTATGTCGCGCCGTCGTGGCTGGAGGGCGTGATGATCCTCAGCTTCGCCGGAGTCCCCATCTCCGTCGGCTTCGCCGTGATGAAGTACCGGCTGTACGACATCGAGATCATAGTAAACCGCGCCCTCGTCTACGGTGCGCTCACGATCTCACTGGCCGCGATGTATTTTGGCTCGGTCGTCTCCCTGCAATACGCATTCCGCGCCGTGACCGGGGAGGACTCGCAGCTCGCCGTCGTCGCATCCACCCTCGCCATCGCCGCTCTGTTCGTGCCGCTGAGAAGGCGAGTGCAGGCTTTCATAGACCGCCGTTTCTATCGCCGGAAGTACGACGCGCGGCAGGTACTGGAGGTGTTCTCCCACCGTCTCAGGAACGAAACGAACCTCGACGCCCTCAGCGAAGACCTCAACCGGGTGGCGAGGGAGACGGTTCAGCCAACCCATGCTTCGGTGTGGCTGCGAACGCCTTCGGGTGTCCGGGAGAGGAGCCGGGGATGAGCGAGGCCGCGACGACGGGCGGACGCTGGCTGCTCGCGGCCCGTATCGCGTGGGTGGCGGTCGCCTCGCTCTCGCTCACAATCGTCGTTTTCAGCGTTCCGGCGCTTTTCGAGGACGCCACGAGATTGTGCATGGCGTCGGCGGAGAAGTGCCTCGAAGGCAATCGGCTCGCCCCGGAGGAGGCGAGGATGTTTTCGGAGGCCGGGGTATCGCTTCGTTCGTATGCGTTCGTCATGGTCGGGGTGGACGTGTTCACGCGGATGGTGTGGTTC